>DBVK01000158.1:7488-9302 GCA_002308135.1 Bacteroidales bacterium UBA1266 | reverse complement strand
GCCGATTATGGCATCCTTAAGGCAGGAGTGGTTGACATTGTAAATGTCTTCGGCAGTAAGTTTGAGACCCTGTTTCTGCATCTGCTCCATGTTCTTGTTAAGGAGCATAAGCAGCCACATGCCTTCATCCGCCCGGACAAGGGGCGTGTTCAGCAGCATTATCGCGCTAACTAGGGCTAAAAATAGTTTTTTCATGTGAGATAGATTTAGTTATAAATGATTTACAAGACAATATTCACGATTTTCCGGGGAACTACGATGACTTTTTTCGGATTGGAGCCTTGCAGCCATTTCTGGGCTTCGGGTGCGGCAAGCGCTTGTTTTTCCACCTCTTCTTTAGGCATGTCCAGCGGAAGCTCCATGACAAAACGGGTTTTCCCGTTGAAGGAAACCGCGTAGGTGCAGTTGCTTTCGGCCAGGTGTTTTTCGTCGTAGGCGGGGAAGTCCGCGTAAGTGACGCTTTCCGTATGCCCCATCTGCTCCCACAGCTCTTCGGCAATGTGGGGGGCAAAAGGCGAAATCAGCACGCAAAGGGGCTCAAGCACAGCTTTTTTGTTGCATTTAAGCTCCGTCAGCTCATTGACACAAATCATGAAGGTGCTGACCGAGGTGTTATACGCCATTTTCTCAATATCCTCACTCACCTTTTTGATGCAGCGGTGGAGGGATTTCCATTCGGCGGCACTGGGTTCCTCATTGCTTACAAAGAATTGGTTGTCAGTAGTATGATGCAGTTTCCAATATTTTTTGAGAAAACGGGAGACACCTTCTATGCCTTTGGTGTCCCAGGGCTTGGACTGCTCTATGGGGCCGAGGAACATCTCGTACATGCGCAAGGTGTCGGCACCGTACTTTTCCACAATTTCGTCCGGATTCTGCACATTGAACATGGATTTGGACATCTTTTCAATTTCCGCTCCGCAGATGTATTTGCCGTTTTCCAGCAGGAATTCGGCCTGGGCGAATTCGGGACGCCATTGGCGGAATTTCTCCATATCCAGCACGTCATTGTCCACCAGATGAATGTCCACATGGATGGCATCCGTCTCATAGGCGTCTTTCAAATGCAGGGACACATAGGTTTGAGTGCCTTTGATGCGGTACACAAAATTGGACCTGCCCTGTATCATCCCCTGGTTGACCAGTTTTTTGAACGGCTCTTCCACACAGGATTTGCCCAAATCGAAAAGGAATTTGTTCCAGAAGCGGGAATACAGCAGGTGGCCGGTGGCATGCTCTATGCCGCCCACGTAGAGGTCAACGTTTTTCCAGTATCCGACGGCTTCCCGGGAGAAATACTCCTGGTCGTTGTGGGGATCCATGTAGCGGAGGTAATAGCCGTTCGATCCGGCGAATCCGGGCATGGTGTTGTAATCCAGGGGATACCCTTTGTGGCTCCAGTGTTCGGCCCTGGCCAAAGGCGGTTCTCCGGATGCGGTGGGCAGGTAGGATGCCACTTCCGGAAGCAGCAGCGGCAGTTCGCTTTCGTCCAGCAAGTAAGGGCAAGCGTCCTTGTAGTACACAGGGAAAGGCTCCCCCCAGTAGCGCTGGCGGCTGAAAATGGCGTCACGCAGACGGTAGTTGATTTTGCGCTGGCCTATGCCGAGCTGCACCAAACGGTCGATAACGGCAGTAATGGCTTCCTTGACCTGCATGCCGCTGATAAAGTCCGAATGGACGCAATAGCCTGATTTGCTGTCTTTGGATTCCGTCCAGGCGCTGGTGTCCTCCGCCTCTTCGCCGTTGGGGACCACCACCTGACGTATGGGCAGCTTGAAATGGCGCGCAAAGGCGAAGTCACGGCTGTCGTGTGC
>DBVK01000158.1:1175-7477 GCA_002308135.1 Bacteroidales bacterium UBA1266 | reverse complement strand
CCGTAACCGGCCAGCACATAGTCGGAAACCCATATTGGAATGCGTTCTCCGTTCAAGGGGTTGGTGGCATACGCACCGGTGAAGACACCGCTCACTTTTTTCACCTCCGCCTGGCGTTCGCGTTCGGAGCGGTTCTTGGCCCAAGTGACGTAGGCCTCCACTTCGGCTTGCTGTTCCGGTGTGGTGATTTGGCCGATCATCTCGTGTTCCGGACACAGCACCATAAAGGTCACACCGAAAATGGTGTCGGGGCGGGTGGTGAAAATTTCAAAGCTGTGTTGCTTTCCTTCTATGGGAAAGAATACGGACGCACCTTCGCTACGTCCTATCCAGTTGCGTTGTATCTCTTTCAGGGAATCCGACCACTCCACCTGGTCCAAGCCGGCGAGCAGGCGTTCGGCGTATGCCGTCACCCGCAGTGACCATTGGCGCATCAGTTTGCGTTCCACCGGATAGCCTCCACGCACGGAAACCCCGTTCACCACCTCGTCGTTGGCAAGCACGGTGCCCAGCTCGGCGCACCAGTTGACCATGCTGTCCGACAGATAGGCCAAACGGTAGTGCATCAGGAATTCCTGTTGCTCCTTTTCGGAAAAGCGGGACCAGTTTTCCGCCGTCAGCTCCGGGGTTTTCTCGTCGCAGGCTGCGTGTACGTTTTGATTTCCCTCTTTTTCAAAGGTTTGTATGAGTTTTGCTATGGGAAGCGCCTTTTGTGCATCGTTATCGTAATAATGCTGGAACAATTGGATGAACGTCCATTGGGTCCATTTGTAATACTTGGGGTCGCAGGTGCGCACTTCCCTGTCCCAGTCGAAGGAGAGCCCCAGTTTGTCCAGCTGTTCGCGGTAGCGGTTGATGTTGCGCTCAGTGGTCACCGCCGGATGCTGCCCGGTCTGAATGGCGTACTGCTCCGCAGGCAGCCCGTAGGCATCGTATCCCATGGGATGGAGCACGTTGAAGCCTTTCTGGCGTTTGTATCTCGCATAAATGTCGCTGGCAATATAGCCTAAGGGGTGTCCGACGTGCAATCCCGCACCGGAGGGGTAGGGGAACATGTCCAAAATGTAGAATTTGGGTTTGTCGGAGCGGTTGGACGCTGCAAATGTTTTCCCTGCCGCCCAGCGGGCCTGCCATTTTTTCTCTATCTCATTGAAATTATATTCCATAGCTATTCTCTTTTAGCAGTACGCAAAAGTGCAAATTTCCAAAAAATACACATACGGAAGCCGTATGCCCGCATAAAAATTTTTGTTCAGGCAAACGCCCGGCAGGGCAATAAGCATGCTTTTGCTGCGTTAAAGATAAAAATGAAAAAAATGAGAAACAGATGGTCTAAACGAATCAGCTGTTGTTTATGGGTTTGTATGTTCATAGGCAACGTTTTGCATGCGCAGGAGCGCGTCCCTGCAGACACCTTGCGCCTTTCACTGGACAGTTGTATACGGTACGCCTTCGGGCATAACGTGTCGGTACGCACGGCACAGTTGCGCCGTGAATTGGCGGTGCGCTCGTTGGAGGCGGCCAAGCTCCGCTTCCTGCCGTCTTTGTCGTTGCAAGCCGGGGAGGACATCACGCTGTTCGGCGGCCTGTCCTCCGTCAACGCCAGTTACGGTATGGGGGGAAGCTGGACGCTTTATGAAGGATGGAATACGGTGAACAGTTTCCGCAAAATGAAGGCGGAACAGCGACAAAGCGTGTATGCGGAGGAGAAAAGCCGGAACGAAGTGGAGGTGCAGCTGCTGCAAGCCTACCTTGATATCCTGGCCGAACAGGACCACATCGGCTGTTTGGAGGAACTGCTCCGCTCTTCCCTGCGGCAGGCGGAGGACGCTGCGGAAAAGGCAAAGCTGGGAAGCATAGTGGAAAGCGACCGCCTTTTGCTGGAGGCCAGTTTTTGCAAGCTGCAGCGTGAGTTGGAAAACGCCCGGACAGGCATAGAGGGAAGCCTGGCTGAGTTGCGGCTGCTTTTGGGTCTCCCCGAACGGGTGGCGCTGATAGTGATGCCGGTGGACACCGCGCTCGCGTTGCAAATGACAATCCCACCCATGGAGGAGACGGTGCGTCAGGCCTTGGAGAACCTGCCCGACACTAAAATCGCCGGTTTGGAAAGGGAAAAAGCCGCGTATGACTTGCGCTGCGCCCGGGGGATGTATGCGCCTGCCTTGACTTTAGGGGCGTACGCCTCCTATTTCGGAGGGGAGCACACCCGCACCGATGCCAGCGGCATGCTGGTGACTTCCGGCGGTCTCAACACCACCCTCAGTATTGGTCTGAATATTCCGGTTTTCAGCAGGGGAGCCAACCGCATGCAGGTGGTGCAGGGCCGTATCGCTTTGCAGCAGGCGGAACTGCAGGAGTGGCAAATCCGACGGGAAGTGGTGCAGCGGACGGAGGCCTGCTACCGCGGCTTGCTGCAGGCTTGCAATACGATGCAAGCTAGCGCGGCGATGCAAAAAGCCGCTGCCGCTTCGCTACAGGCCTATCAGGCGAAGTTTCTTGCCGGGAGCGTCAGCGCCACGGATTGGATACAGCAAAGGGAACGCTACCTGTCCGCTACGAACGATTATGTGCGGAGCAAATATGCGTACATTCTGTCGCAGATGATATTGCAAATTTATTTGGGGAGGGGGTTATAGCCTTCCCGCCACCACCTGCCAATCCACTATCTGCCAGAGGGCATGCAGATAATCGGCACGACGATTCTGGTAGTCAAGGTAGTAGGCATGTTCCCAGACATCAAAGGTAAGCAGGGGATTCAATCCCATAGTGAGGGGATTCTCGGCGTTTTTCTGCTGCGTGATGACCAGCTTGCCGTCCTTGTCGGCGCTCAGCCATACCCAGCCGCTGCCGAAGAGGGTGGCGCCTTTCTGCTCAAACGCTTCCATAAAAGCGTCCACCGAGCCGAAATCCCTTTCCAGCAGCTCTTTCATGCGGCCTGTCGGCTGGTGGTTGGCTGTGCCGAACTGTTCAAAGTACATCACATGGTTCAGCACTTGTCCGGCATTGTTGAACAAGCCCCCTTCAGATTGGAGGATCACTTCGCTGAGCGGAAGGTTTTCCAGGCCGCTGCCAGGCAGCATGCGGTTCAAATTGTCCACATAGGCTTTCAGGTGTTTGCCGTGGTGAAAGCCAAGGGTTTCTTTACTGATCACGTTTCCAGTTTCCTCATAAGGAAGCGTGTACATTTCAAAAAGGCCGTTTACAGGCAGCAGCTCTTTCATGGATAGCAGGTTTTAATCAGGTTAAAAATTCCGAAAACAATATACAAACGACAACAGTAGTGTTTTATTGTGCACGGAGGCGGTTTTTCCTTCTATTTATTTGTTCAGTAATATTTTACGTGCCTGATGCTTGCCGATTTTGACGTAGTGCACGCTCGAAGCCGGATTTTCGTTACGTACATTGCGGCCAAGGAAGTCAGACACGCGCACGGTCTTGCCTGTCCAGTCCGTTATGTGTCCGCTTGTTAAATGTTTCCTTCCCGTTAGTATTGCTCGCTCCGTGCTAATTTTTATCCGTCCGGATGGAAATCTTATTGGATTTTTATGGAAATTTGCAGACTCAACGCAAACAGCTTGAACACATAAAACCACTACTATGAAAATACAGTTTTTAGGGGCTGTCGGCGAGGTTACCGGCAGCAAGTTTCTAGTCACGACAGTTTCAGGGAAAAGAATTCTTTTGGATTGCGGCATGTATCAGGGAAAGGGTCTGGAGACCGACTCCATGAACCGGGATCTGGGTTTCGATCCGGAATCTATTGACATTCTATTGCTTTCCCATGCGCATATAGACCATTCCGGCCTGATTCCCTATATTTGCAAAAAAGGCTTCCGGGGCAAGATTTACTGCACCCACGCCACGCGGGACCTCTGTTCCATTATGTTGCCGGATGCCGGAAAAATTCAGGAAAGCGATATCATTGATTTTAACAAAAAGCAGGTGAGCAAAGGTTTGCCGGAAGCGGAAGCCCTGTACACCGCCCGCGACGCTTTCGCCTGTCTCCGCTATTTTATCAGTATGCCGAACGACTTGAAAATCACAATTGAAGAAGGTGTTCAAGTGGCTTTTTACGATACGGGGCACATTTTGGGCGGCTCAGCCATAGTGTTGTATTTTCAGGAGGGCGGTGAAGAGAAAACCCTTTGCTACACAGGAGATATCGGACGGTATAACAAGCATTTGCTGAAAAACCCCTCCCCTTTCCCCCAAGTGGATTACATTATTACGGAGGCCACTTACGGTGACCGCAAGCACGAACCCATTCCCAGTGCGGAGGAGAAGCTGGCCAAGGTGGTGCAGGAAACCTGTGTGAAGAATCTGGGCAAACTGCTGATTCCCTCTTTTGCCATCGGGCGCTGCCAGGAAATCATCTACATTCTCAATCTGCTGAAGAAGGCCAACCGCCTGCCGGATGTGCCCATCTTTATCGACAGCCCGCTTTCCGTCTCGGCCACGGATATCTACCGTTTGCACACGGAATGTTTTAAGGATGATATTCTAGATGTTATCCGCACCCAGAAGGATCCTTTCGGTTTTGACAACCTGTTTTATGTCCGTACCAAGGAGGACTCCAAACGCTTGAACACCTACAACCGTCCCTGTATCATCATTTCCGCGTCGGGCATGATGGAGGCCGGACGGATCAAGCACCATTTGGCCAACAACATCGAGAATCGCCGGACTACCGTGCTGGTGGTCGGCTACTGTTCGCCCAACACCTTGGGTCACAAGATTGCCAGGGGGGACAAAATCGTTTCCATCTATGGCAACAAATACCAGGTCAACGCACAAATCCGTGAGATAGACGCCCTTTCCGGCCATGGGGATTACGAGGAAACGGCCCGCTACCTGTCTTGCCAGGACACGTCCTTGAACAAGAGGGTGTTTTTGGTCCACGGAGAGCGCCCGGCCCAGGAGACCTATCGCAATTATTTGAAGACAAAGGGATTCCAGCATATTGAAATTCCTGAATTCCGCGATGAAGTGAATTTGTAGTTTCTTTTTTACGTGCATGCAACAAAAAGGCGGCACAAAACCTCTTTAAAATGGCAGGTAACGCAAACGCGGCGGTTTTTTCGGATGAGCAGCTGATAGAAGGCTGTCTCCGTCGGGACAACACCTTTCGTGAGGCCTTGTACCGGAAATATGCCGCAGACTTGTATCTGTGCGCGTTGCGTTATTCCAGCTGTGAAGAGGATGCGCAGGATGTGCTGCAGGATGCCTTTCTGATGATCTTTGAACATATAAAGCAGTTCCGGAAGGAGGGAAGCCTTTCCGCATGGATGCGGACCATTGTTATACGGCAGGCGATGCTGCAGTATCGCAAGAGCCTGAGGCATTGGCAGCAAGCGCTTCCCCTTGACGGGAATCAGGGGGAGGAGCCGGAAGATGTTTCCGAGACCCCTTTCAGCCGTATGCAGTACGAGCTTTTGCTTCAATGTATACAGGAACTGCCTGTTGGCTACCGTATGGTGTTTAATCTCTGTGAAATAGAAGGATACACCTATGAAGAAGCCGCGGAAATGCTGCACTGCTCCCAGGCCAACTGCCGTTCGCAATTGTCCCGGGCCAAAAGCAGGCTGCGTGAGAGAATAAATGCAATAGAAAAAAAATAAAGGATGGAGCAACCAACAAACTACCGTCAGTTTTTCCAGGAAGCGCAGCGCTTCGCTTCCCAGCCGCCTGAGGCGGTGTGGGAGGGGGTGCGTCGTGGCCTGAAGCGGAAAGATTTTTGGCGGGTGAAGGGGAAGCTGCTTTGCACAGGCGTTGCGCTTGCCGTTGGTGTGTTGGTGGTTTGGGGGACAGCCGACAGGCTGCCTTCCGGGGAGTCCCCGTCCATGGAAATGCCTGAAAGAGCAGCCGTTCCCGCTATTTCCGCTCCGGTAGCCGAACAGAAGCTTCCCGTTACGGAAGGGAAGGCGGTGTGTCGAGTGCCTGAAGCGGGCGCAGCCAGCCGTGTTTCAGCGCCTGATTGTCCGGAAAGCGGGGAAAGCATGGCGGAAAGCATACGGCAGCTATTGGAGGAAGCGCCCCCGCAAACGGTGATGCAAAACGAAAAGCAAGCGCATGCGCACATGGATACGGTGAAAACGTCCTGTTCGCCATTGGCTTCCGCAGAAAAAAGGACGAGCAGCGTCACGGCAGTGGAGCCTCTGTCCGCACCCGTTACGGCCGCTCCCGAGTTCCGCATCTCTTTCCCTTCGGCGTTCACGCCTAACGGGGACGGCTTGAACGACACGTATCGTCCGTTATTGTCTGAGAATGTTTCCCAATATGTGTTTCGTATATACAATCGTCAG
>DBVK01000158.1:0-1167 GCA_002308135.1 Bacteroidales bacterium UBA1266 | reverse complement strand
GTGTTCCAGACTGTGCATCCGGAAGAAGGTGGGGACGGGACGTACAGAGGCGTCCCCCAGCCGCACGGCGCCTATGTGTGCGTGCTTTCCTACCTTAGCAAAGAGGGGGAGAAGCGGTCTGCCAAAGCGGAATTTCTTTTGTTAAGGGATTAAAATGAAATCAGGAAGGTTTTTTAAAAAGTTTGGCTTATTTTTTGCACAAAAGATTGTTCCACAAACGACGTAAAAAAGAGAAAAAAGGCATGATGAAACACATTTATTTATTGGTTTTCTTATTAATAGGCGTTGTGCTTGTTTGTATGGGGCAACCTTCAAGAGAGTTGGAGAATTACCGCAGGCAGATCAACCATTGCATACAGTCCGGTAATGCAGAGGGCCTTTCAAAATATTTCCGCGATATGGTTGAATTGGCGATTAACCAATCGGTGGAGACCTATAGCAAGTTGCAGGCAACTTCCATTTTGAGTGATTTTTTCCGGACAAGTCCGGTGGAAAGCTTTGAAGAAATGGAAACCTGGAAAGACGGGGAAGTGGTGCATGTGATCGGAAACTATTGGTCCGCAAAGGACGTCATGTTCCGGGTGCATTATATGATGAAAAAGTCTAACCCCAAAAAGCACGAATACCTTATTTATAGCATAACCATTGAACAGACAAAAACATGCAAACAGAAGCCGAACGTATCCAAGAAATAATCCGTGCCGCAATACGGGAAGACATTGGGGATGGGGATCATTCCTCCTTGTTGTCCGTTGATGCGGGGCAACAAGGAAGCTCCCGTCTGCTGGTGAAGGAAGACGGCGTGATTGCCGGTGTGGAGGTGGCTTTGACGGTTTTCCGGGAAGTGGATCCCACTTTGCAGGTGGAGGTGATGATTCCTGACGGGAGACCGGTGCGCAAAGGGGATGTGGTTTTGCTTGTGACGGGGAGTGTGCGGTCTATTCTGGCGGCGGAGCGTCTTGTGCTGAACATCATGCAGCGCATGAGCGGCATTGCGACCACTACGCAGGTATACCTGCAACGCATCGCAGGTACGTCCGCCCGTTTGCTGGATACGCGTAAAACCACTCCGAACATGCGTGTGTTGGAGAAAATGGCTGTCCGCATCGGGGGCGGCTGTAACCACCGCATGGGTTTGTATGACATGATTATGCTGAAAGACAATCA
>DBVK01000059.1:5466-5662 GCA_002308135.1 Bacteroidales bacterium UBA1266 | reverse complement strand
TATTTGGGTTCGGTTGTTTTGCCAATCAGGCTGTAGCTGGCCGAAGGCTCATATTCAAACACCGTTTTTTGGGTGATGCCCTCTGTGTTGTACTGTGAGTACAGATGCCAGCCTTTCTCCACCTCCGCAATGATTTTCACCTTGGCTTCGGCATTCGGCAGGGACTCCACCTTGTAACTCCAGCGGACAGGCTCGC
>DBVK01000059.1:5224-5422 GCA_002308135.1 Bacteroidales bacterium UBA1266 | reverse complement strand
TTACAGAAAAAACAACTCTTACGATAACCTTACGCATACCAATTTTTTTTGCAAAAATAACAAAAAGCGACATACGCACCCGCCTTTCTGGGGATGCTTTTCAAAAAAGGCCGGTTTTCAAACCGGCCTTAACAGAATTAAGCCTCTGGGGTGCCATGCCCGTCCTCATGACGGTGCTCCTTGTTCCCGTGGTGGCGG
>DBVK01000059.1:4115-5132 GCA_002308135.1 Bacteroidales bacterium UBA1266 | reverse complement strand
CCTCCGTGCCAATCAGTTTCACCTGCAGCACGTCCCCCACCTTGATGTAGTTCTCCAAACTGTCAATGCGCTTCCAGTCGTATTCGGAAATATGCATCAGACCGTCCTTTCCAGGGAGAATCTCGATGAAGGCGCCAAATTCCAGGATGCTCTTGACCGGTCCTTCGTACACCTCGCCCACTTCCGGCACGGCGGTGATGGCCTTGATGCGCTCCAGCGCCGCGTCAATGGAGGCCTTATCGGGAGAAGCGATATCAATGACACCAAATTCGCCGACTTCCTCAATATTGATAACGGTATTGGTTTCCCGCTGCATTTCCTGTATGACTTTTCCGCCCTGACCGATGACCGCACCAATGAATTCGCGCGGAATCTGAATCTGGACGATACGCGGCACGAACGGTTTGTAATCCTCGCGCGGTTCGGGAAGGGTCTCCAGCATTTTGTCCAAAATGTGCAAACGTCCGCGTTTGGCCTGTTCCAAGGCCTCGGCCAGCACGTCGTAGGAAAGCCCCTCGACTTTGATGTCCATCTGACAGGCGGTGATACCGTCGCGCGTTCCGGTGACTTTGAAGTCCATGTCGCCCAGGTGGTCCTCATCACCCAGAATATCCGACAGAATAGCGTATTGGCCGGTGGCGGCATCGCTGATCATACCCATGGCAATACCGGAAACCGGCTTTTTCATCTTGACACCGGCATCCATCAGCGCCAGCGTACCGGCACAGACCGTAGCCATGGACGAAGAACCGTTGGACTCCAGGATATCGGAGACCACACGAATGGTATAAGGGCATTCCTCCTTGGGGGGAAGCATGGGTTTGATGGCGCGCATGGCCAGGTTTCCGTGGCCGATTTCGCGGCGGCCAGTGCTGCGGATAGGTTTCACCTCACCCGTGGCGAAGGGCGGGAAATTGTAGTGCAGCAGGAAATCGCAGGTGCCCTCGATGATGGCGCCGTCAATAATCTGCTCGTCCAATTTGGTTCCCAAGGTGCAGGTGCTGAGGGACTGGGTCT
>DBVK01000059.1:2382-4065 GCA_002308135.1 Bacteroidales bacterium UBA1266 | reverse complement strand
ACTTCGCACCAGATGGGGCGGATTTCATCCAGCTTACGCCCGTCAAGCCGCCGGCGTTCGGTCAGCACCATGTTGCGCACAGCCTCCCATTCCACATCGGCATAGTAGCGGTTGACCATAGCGGCCTTTTCGGCGCGCTCCTCTTCCGGAATGGTTTCCATGAAGTCGGCTTTCACCTGCTCAAACGCTTCGGTGCGTTCCTGTTTGGTTGTGGGGTTTTTGGCGATGTCATACACTTTCTGGTATGTCTCCGCTTTCACGCGGGCGCGCAACTCCTCGTCGTTGGTTTCATGACAGTAGACGCGCTTCGGATTGGCTTTCGCCACTTCGGCGGCCAGCTCCAATTGAGCCTGGCACTGTTTCTTGATAGCGGCGTGCGCCACTTTCAAGGCTTCAATCAGATCGGATTCCTGCACTTCTTTCATTTCGCCTTCCACCATCATGATGTTGTCCATGGAAGCGGCGACAATCAGATCCAAATCAGCTTCCTGCATGGCTTCCGCCGTCGGATTGATTTTGTATTCCCCATTGATGCGGGCAACCCTCACTTCGGAAATAGGCCCGTGGAAGGGGATGTCCGACACACTCAAGGCCGCGGAGGCGGCCAGACCGGCCAACGCATCGGGATATTCGTTGCGGTCACCGGAAACCAAGGTGACCAGCACCTGGGTGTCCGCATGGTAATCTTCCGGGAAGAGCGGACGCAAGGCGCGGTCCACCAAACGGGCAATCAAAATCTCATAATTGGAGGGACGGGCCTCTCTCTTGAAAAAACCGCCGGGAAAACGTCCGACAGCGGCATATTTCTCCTGGTATTCCACTTGCAGGGGCATGAAATCCACATCCTCTCCCGCTTCTTTTTTGGTACATACGGTGGCTATCAGCATGGTGTTACCCATAGTCACAACAGCCGAACCGTCCGCTTGTTTGGCCAACTTGCCGGTTTCAATGGTAATCACCCGGCCGTCGCCCATGTCGATTTTTTTAGTAACGATGTTCATTGTTTACTGGTTTACTTGAATTTTTTTACGATGTTCTCTTACTCCTTAACCTCACGATAATATAAAAAAAGGCAACTTTTCATTGCCTTCCCTGTATTGTCTCTGCAGTTTATTTTCTCAGATTCAACTTCTTGATTAATTCCCTGTATCGATCGATGTCAGTTCTTTTCAGGTAGTCCAACAGTTTTCTCCGTTTGCCCACCAGACGCACCAGGGCGCGTTCCGTCACCTTGTCCTTGTGGTTCTGCTTGTCATGCTCGGTCAAATGCTTGATCCGGTATGTGAACAAAGCGATTTGAGCGTCGATATTACCTGTATCGAATTCTGATTTACCGTATTCTTTGAAAATATCTTTCTTTATTTCCGGTGTCAAATACATAATGCTTTTTGTTTTAATTTCCTATTTTCTATTCGGCTGCAAAAGTAGTCATTTTTCCGTTTCAATCCTTCCAAACGCCAGAATAATATTTTATGCTTCTCTGGTTTTTACAACAACCTGAAAAACATTTGTTTACAAAAACAAACACTCTCTCAGCCGGCCCATGCCGGCCGGATTCGGGAAACTACAGCCTTTTTTTTTAGCAGTTTTTGCGTGCAGCTTGCATCAGTCTGTAGGGTGATTCTCACGGAACACTTTCAGACGCTCCTCCAGTTCGGGGAACTGGCTCGGATGCACCAGGGA
>DBVK01000059.1:1554-2360 GCA_002308135.1 Bacteroidales bacterium UBA1266 | reverse complement strand
TGCCTGCCGCTTCCGCAGGTGGAAAGCGAAATGGCGCTGATGCCGTAATACAGCAGCTCTTCCAGCAGCCCCTCTCCGGTGAAACCCGGATAGCCTATGGTGAAATAGAATCCGTCGGAAAGCGGCTGATCCTCGTCCTTGTCATAGACAATCTCAAACCCGTTTTCCGTAAACAGACGCTTCATTTCGTGGGCTTTGTCACGGTATGCCACCATGCCCTGCACCAGATTGTAGCTGCCATCGTTGCAGGCTTTGAGTATGGCGGCCATGGCGTGCTGCGCGGAATGGGAAGTGCCGGAAGTGAGGGCGTACACCGTTCCATACACTATGGAATGCCCCAGGCTTTCGGAGCCGAAATAAGGTTTCAGGTCGGGATAGTTGCCGCTGAACAAGGCATCGGAAATCACCATAACGGCCAAACGCTCGCCGGCATAGCTGAACGCTTTGGAGCTGGAGACCATCAGTATGTACTTGTCGTAGTACTTGGCCACTGTCGGCTGGAATGGAGGCACGCCCGGTGTGGAGATGTCGTGGCGGAAATCCATACCGAAATAGGCCAGGTCCTCCACCACCACCGCGTCGTATTTTGCCGCAACCTCCGCGATGATGCGGAGCTCTTTGTCTGTCAGGCATACCCATGAAGGGTTATTGGGGTTGGAATAGACGATGGAATGGATGTTCCCCTTGGAAAGATAGCTTTCCAACTTGTCACGCAGCTTGTCGCCACGGTATTCGTAAACGTCAAAGGTCTCGAACTTCGCGCCGATGATGCGGTGCTGCAGCTTCTGCACGGGGAAACCGGGATC
>DBVK01000059.1:0-1543 GCA_002308135.1 Bacteroidales bacterium UBA1266 | reverse complement strand
GTGGTGTCCTTTTCCTTATGCAGATGGCGCACCGTCATGAAAATGGCCATGCCTGCCTGCATCGAGCCTACCGTGGGGATGCAGGAATTGGGCTTGACATCAATGTCAAGAAAGTTTTTGCAGAAGCGAGCCATCTCGCGCTTCAGCTCGGGAATGCCGTCGATATCGGGATAAATGGCGGCCACACCCTTGTCCAAAGCGGCCTTTTGGGCGTCAATTCCAATCTGTACAGCGGGCAGACCGGGGATTCCCATCTCCATGCGGATGAATTTTTTGCCGCTGGCGGTTTCAATTTCATTGATCAGTCGTTTGACTTCACGAATGGAGGCTTTTCCTATATTGGGCAGCTGGCTCTCCCGGATCTTCGTTTGGACGATGTTGGCATCAATCGGTGTCGGTTTCATGATATTGTTTTTATAGTTATTGTTTCTTATCCGTTGATTCCCACGACGGATATCCGTTGTCTCCCGCGCATGGGAAATTTGCGCAAAGGTACACAATTTTCCAACGCAAAAAACTTCCGCATAAAAACAGGCATACACATGGCGTTGGTGTGCGGGAATGATGTATTTTTGCACTTTAAAACACCATCACATGAAGAACATCAAAAGCATGCTCGCATTCATCCTGCTGCTTGCAGCCACCTGCGGCATGGCACAGGAGCGGACACTCCCCCTCAACGGCCAATGGGAGCTCAATTATTGGAAACAGCCACAGAAAGCGGTGCGCAGCCCACAGGAGATGGATGCCGTGAAATACAGCACCATCCCCGCCACCGTGCCGGGCAACGTGGAGATTGACCTGATGAAGGCAGGCCTGATCAAGGATCCGCGCATCGGCAGCAAGGTGTATGACCTGCGTCCCTACGAGGCATACCAATGGTGCTACAGCCACCATTTCAACGGTCCCGTGCTGAAGGAAGGGGAAAGCTGCCTGCTGCATTTCGGCGGCATCGACTGTTTCGCCGAGATCTGGCTGAACGGAAAGCATGTCGGCTCTGCACACAATATGATGATAGACTATGATTTCGACATAACAGAGCAGCTCCAGCAAGGCGGCCTTAACGAATTGAAAGTGATTTTGCGCTCCTCCGTCATCGAGGGGCAGCAGTATATGCTCGGCACCCTCAGCATTGGGGCGGCGGAGCCGGAGTCCTATTTTTCAAAAAAGGCGCCGGAGGCGCTGTTCGTGCGCAAGGCATGCAGCGGCTATGGCTGGGACATCATGCCGCGCACCGTCAGTGCGGGGCTGTGGCGCGACGTGAGCCTGCAGGTTCTTCCGCCCGCGCACTTCACCGATATCCACTGGATGACACTCGATGTGGACGTGCCTAAGCGCACCGGCCGCTTCTACGCCCATTTCCAGGCCGAGCTCCCTTTCGACCTGCTTGACCACGCCAAAGCCACCTTCAAGCTGGTACGCAACGGCAAAACCTGCTTCGTCCGCACCGAGCCGCTTACCCAACATGTGATTGCCATTCTGGACACCTGCCGCAATGTGGATTTCTGGTGGCCGCGCGGCATGGGCGAGGCGGCCTTGTACG
>DBVK01000134.1:8609-13841 GCA_002308135.1 Bacteroidales bacterium UBA1266 | reverse complement strand
AGCTGGCCGGTATGACCGGTACCGCTGAAACGGAAGCCGGGGAGTTCTGGAACATCTACAAACTGGATGTGGTGACGATACCGACCAACAAACCGGTGATCCGTGAAGACCGCGACGATTTGATTTACCGTTCCAAACGGGAGAAATACGCCGCCATTGTCGATGAAATCATCCGGCTGCACGAGGAAGGCCGTCCGGTGCTGGTGGGCACGACTTCCGTGGAGACATCCGAATTGCTCTCCACGATTCTGGTCCGCCGCCATATCAAGCATAACGTGCTGAACGCCAAATTGCACAAAAAGGAGGCCGACATTGTGGCCGAAGCCGGCAAACTGGGTGCGGTCACCATAGCCACCAACATGGCCGGCCGTGGCACCGACATCAAGCTGACTCCGGAAACCCGCGCCTTGGGCGGTTTGGCCATCATAGGCACGGAGCGCCACGATTCCCGGCGCGTGGACCGTCAGTTGCGCGGCCGTTCCGGTCGACAGGGCGACCCGGGCACTTCCCAATTCTTTGTCTCCCTGGAGGATGACCTGATGCGGCTGTTCGGTTCCGAACGAATCGCGAAGGTCATGGACAGGCTGGGTTTCAAGGAAGGCGAGGTCATTCAGCACAGCATGATTTCCCACTCCATTGAAAAAGCGCAGAAAAAGGTGGAAGAGAACAATTTCGGTATCCGTAAGCGGCTGCTGGAATACGATGATGTGATGAGCAAGCAGCGTGAGAGCATTTACAAGAAACGCCGCAACGCCTTGTACGGAGACCGTTTGTCGGTGGATATCGCAGAGATGTTCAACAGCATGAGCGACTTTATCACCACCTCCTATCAGGAAAGCAAGGATTATGACAGTTTTGACCGCGCCTGCGTGTCCATCATGGGATGCGAGAGTCCGGTCTCTTCCCACGATTTCTTCCAAACCAAGCCGGAATCCGTCATCAGCGCATTGAACCAGCGTTCTTATGAGAACTACAAAAACCGCATACTGAAACTTTCGGAGGAGGTGATGCCGGTCATACGTTCGGTGTATGAAAGGGAGGGAAACCGTTTTGAAAACATCGCCATTCCTCTGACCGACGGGAAAAAAGTGCTGCAAATCATCGCTCCGATGAAGCGTTCCCTGGAAAACGGGGCGCACGAGGTCGCACTGTCCATAGAGAAATGCCTGGTGCTGGCCGTGATAGACGATGCCTGGAAAGAGCACTTGCGCGCCATGGACGACTTGAAGCAGTCCGTGCAGAACGCCTCTTACGAGCAGAAGGATCCCCTCTTGATTTATAAATTGGAATCCTATGATTTGTATTCCGATATGCTGACCGATGTGTACAGCAGCGTGGTGTCCTTCCTGTGCAACGGGCAGATTCCGCTGCGGGACACCCAGCAGGTGAGCATGGCACAGCAGCAGCCGAAACCTAAGCTGCACGAGGGAAGGGAAGAGGTGAATACGCAGACCAACGCCTCGCAGCAGCGCGAAGTGACCCAGCCCATCCGTGTGGAAAAGAAGATCGGGCGCAACGACCCCTGCCCTTGCGGCAGCGGTAAAAAGTACAAGAACTGTCACGGGAGGGTCAGCTAAGGCCGTATGAAAAGGGTCGTCCTTTCTGTCACTAACGATTTGTACACCGACCCAAGGGTTGACAAGGTCGCCCACAGTCTGGAAAAAATGGGCTGTGAAGTTCTCTTGGTCGGCAGGCGATATGCCGATTCGCCGGTTCTGCCGCCCCGGTCCTATGCCACAAGCCGCATGCGCCTGCTGTTCCGAAAGGGGCCGCTCTTCTATGCGGAATATACGCTACGTCTCTTCTTCCGGCTCTTGTTCCAGTCATGTGACATATTGGTGGCCAATGACTTGGACACGCTTTTGCCCAATCTGCTGGTAAGCCGTTTGCGGCATAAACCCCTGGTGTACGACAGTCATGAATACTTCTGTCAGGTGTGGGAAGTTGTGCAGCGGCCGAAGGTGCAGGCGGTATGGCATGCCGTGGAGCGCTATTGCTTCCCCAAACTGACGCACATCATCACGGTCTCGGATTCCATTGCCGAAGCCTACCGCAAGGAGTACGGGAAAACAGTGGCGGTGGTGCGCAACCTGCCGCTTCGCAGCAAGGGGACGGAAAAACCGGTTTCACGGGCGGCCTTGGGTCTTCCGGAAGACAAAAAAATCATCATATTGCAAGGCAATGCCATACATAAGGACAGGGGAGGGGAACTGTTGGTCGAAGCCATGGCCTGTCTGCCGGAAACGGTTTTCCTGCTGGTTGTCGGTGCGGGCGATGCTCTTCCAGCTATGCGTGAACGTGTGGAGGCTTTGGGCCTGTCGGACAGAGTGCGCTTTACCGGGCGCGTGACACCCGAGCAGCTGCCGGCGTGCACCCGTTGTGCGGACATTGGGGTCACTTTTGACCGCAACGTCTGTCTGAACCATGCGTACAGCCTGCCCAACAAATTGTTCGAATACATACAGGCGGGCATTCCCCTGCTGGTTTCCGATCTCCCCGAAAGGCGGCGCATCGTGGAAACCTATCAGGTGGGGGTGGTGCTGGAGGACCTGCGCCCGGAAGCGGTGGCACAGGCCGTCAACCGCCTGGTCTCCGATAGCGCTTTTTACGAGCATTGCCGCCAGCATTGCCGTGAGGCCGCACAGCTATTGCATTGGGAAAAGGAGGAGGAAACGCTGCGCCGTGTCTATCTTCCGATTATTCATAACGAAACAACAAATCATCATTCATGAAATACACAGTAGTAACAGGAGCCGCCGGTTTTATTGGCAGCTGCATGCTGCAAAAACTGCACGAGGACGGAGTGGAGCCCTTGGTGGCGGTGGATGACTTCTCCAAGGTGGAAAAAGCGCGTAACACCGAGCACAAACCCTATGTGCACAAGGTGAACCGGACAGAGTTCTTCTCCTGGCTGGAAATGAATTCCTCCCAGGTGGAGTGCGTGATCCATTTGGGGGCGCGCACTGACACGACCGAAACCCGCTGGGAGATTTTCCAGGAGCTGAATTTGAATTACACCAAGGAGGTTTGGAATGCCTGCGCCTTGTATCAGATTCCTTTGATTTACGCTTCATCCGCGGCAACCTATGGCGCCGGGGAGCACGGCTATTCGGACAGCCATGCCCTGGTGGAGAAGCTGGAGCCGCTGAACCTGTACGGCATCTCGAAAAACGAGCTGGACAAATGGGTGCTGGCGCAGGAAGAAGAGGAGGAACGCATGCCCCCGTTCTGGGCCGGCCTGAAATTCTTCAACGTGTACGGCCCCAACGAATACCACAAAGGCCGTATGGCGTCGGTGGTGTTTCACGCCTTCCGTCAGATTAACGAAACCGGCAGGGTGAAGCTTTTCCGCTCCCATCGTCCCGACTTCAAGGACGGGCAGCAGCTGCGGGATTTTGTCTATGTGAAGGATTTGGTCAAGGTGATTTCCTTCCTGATGCGCTACCAGCCCCAAAGCGGACTGTACAACGTGGGCACGGGCAAGGCGCGTTCCTTCTATGACTTGGCGGTCAATACCTTCAAGGCTATGGGCCGGACGCCGGACATTGAGTTTATCGACACGCCTTTGGACATTCGCGACAAATACCAGTATTTCACCGAAGCCGACATAACCTCACTGAGGGACGCCGGCTACAATGGCGAATTTCATTCGCTCGAAGATGGTGTGAAGGACTATGTACAGAACTATTTGATGGGACATAAATATAGATAGAATTATGGAAGAACCACTATTGTCAAAGCCCGGGAATTACAAGTCGCTCGTTGCATACCAAAAAGCAGAAGTGATATATGAAATTACNNTACCAGTATTTCACCGAAGCCGACATCAGCAAGTTGCGCCGTGCAGGCTATGACGAGGCTTTCTATTCCTTGGAGGAAGGGGTGGCCGACTATGTGGGCAACTACCTGCTTCCGGATGTGTGCTGGTAACTTCTTGGCTTAAAAGAAAAAGGGCCCTTTTGCCGCTTGCCGGAGAGGAGGCCCTTTTGTTATGTGCGTTTGTGTCTCCGCTATTGCTTCCATTCCCAGGTGGCGCCGTCTTTTCCGTCCTTGACGGCGATGCCTAAGCTTTGCAGCTTGTCCCGAATCTGGTCGGAGGTGGTCCAGTCTTTTTGTGCCTTGGCGTGCTGGCGGACTTCCAATACCATATCCATCAGTTGGCTGATGACTTCGGCGTGGGGCTCCTCCGTGGCTTCGNNTCGTCTTTCAGCCCCAGGATCTGGAAAGCAAAGGTATCGAAGGTCTTCTTGCACAGGTCGATGTCCGCTTGGCTCAAAGTCGCTTTCCCGTCTTTGGCGGCGTTGATATGCCTGCTGAGTTCGAACAGTTCCGCAATTACCATGGCGGCATTGAGGTCATCGTTCATGGCGTCCGTGCAGCGTTGGTAGCAGTCCCCTACGGAAACCGTGGAGGTTTCGCCCGCTTTCAGGGAAAGCAGGTTGTGATAGGCCTGCATCAGACGCTCCAGCCCTTTCTGCGCGGATTGCAGGGCCTCGTTGGAAAAGTCAAGGGTGCTGCGGTAGTGCGCCTGCAGAATGAAGAAGCGTATGGTCATGGGTGAGTAGGCTTGGGCCAGCAACGCATGCTTCCCGCTGAAAAACTCATTCAGGGTGATGAAGTTGCCCAAGGATTTCCCCATTTTTTTTCCGTTGATGGTAATCATGTTGTTATGCACCCAATAGCGTGCGGAGGTGCAGTCGTTGGCAATCCGGCTCTGGCAGATTTCCGATTCGTGGTGGGGGAACATCAGGTCTATGCCTCCGCCGTGAATGTCAAAGGTCTTGCCCAGGTATTTGGTGCTCATGGCGGTGCATTCAATGTGCCAGCCAGGGAAACCCTCGCTCCAGGGAGAAGGCCAGCGCATGATGTGCTCTGGCGAGGCTTTCTTCCAAAGGGCGAAGTCGCCGGGGAAGCGCTTCTCGTCCTGNNGCAAGGCGAAATCGGCGGGATGGCGTTTCTCCTCCTGGCCGTCCAAGGTGCGGGTGTTGGCGAAAAGCTCCTCCAAAACCCGGCCGGACAGTTTGCCGTAACCGTGTTCGGCATTGAATTTGGGCACGTCAAAGTAGACGGAGCCTTCGGAAACATAGGCGTATCCCTTGTCCAAAATCTCCTGCACCATCCGGATCTGCTCTATGATGTGCCCGGAAGCCCGGGGTTCAATGGAAGGCCGCTGCACCTGCAGCATATCCATGGCGTCATGGTAGGCGTCCATGTAGTACTGCGCCACCTCCA
>DBVK01000134.1:0-8539 GCA_002308135.1 Bacteroidales bacterium UBA1266 | reverse complement strand
GGACCTTGTAGCCGAGGTGCTTCAGATAGCGGAACAGCAGATCGAACACTATGGCGGGCCGGGCATGCCCCAGATGCGGTTCCCCGTATACCGTCGGACCGCACACGTACATGCCCACAAAGGGCGGATGCAAGGGCTCGAATGCTTCTTTGGTGCGGGTTAGCGTATTGTATAGCAGTAAGGGGGTTCCCATGGGTTATTGTTTAGGCTTGTCATTAACTTTGCCAATGATTTTCAAGGTGACCTTGGGCTGATCGGGATCGTTGGTGATCACATAAATATCCTTCACCTGTCCGCCGCGTTTGCCGTAAGTGCTGAATTTGGCCTTGATTTTGGTGGATTCACCGGGCAGCAGGGTTTCTTTCTCCAAATCGGAGGTGGTGCAGCCGCAGGAGGTTTTGACCTTGTGCACGACCAGCGGGCTCTTGCCGATGTTTTTCAGGGTGAAGGCGTGTTCGATAACATCGCCTATGATGCATTCCCCGAAATTGTATTCTTCGGAGTCAATGAGGACGTGGGGGGCGTTCTGCAGCTGCTCTTCGGTCCAGGAGCTGAAGTCATCGTAAATGTCGGCGGTGATATAGAAGGTTTTGTTGTTGTTGTGGTCTTTCGGCAGCGGGTCGTTGGTGTTCAGGGTGAATTTGTCCCATACGCTGCCCCAGTCGTTTTTCGCTGCGGCGCTGTATTGGAAAACCACATAGCCTTCCTCTTTGGGGCCAACCGTGGGGGTCAGCCCCACGATTTTAATCGCGGGAGGAAGGTTCCCCGGCTTGAAGGTCATGACGGAATCCCACACATTGTAGAACCAGATGGTGTCCTGTTTGATCTCGTCGCGGTGCATGCGCCTGATGGAAACCGTATTGTTCTTGTATTTCAGGTTGCCTTCCTGCATGCTGTACAATTCCTCCTTGGAGTTAGGGGTGGGTACGACATAGCCGCCCAGACGCAAATCGTAGGTGACGGTGTCTTTTTTCCCGGAAAGGGTCACGACCCGCACCGGAATACGGAAGGAATAGCGCATACCCTTAGGATCCAGGTACACATGCATATGGATTTTGTCGTATTTTTTCAGCACGTTTTTGCTCCATTCGAAGCGCACTGCGGGATTTTCGGCAGTGGTGCTGAGGATTTTGACATCCGTCTCCCCCAAATTGGTGACCAGAAAATCATGCGAGACCACTCCTTCGGACTCCTTGATGGAATAAAAATCAAAATTTGTTTCCGAGAATTTCAGCGTTTTTTTCGTGTCCTGCTGCGCGGAAACGCTAAACCACATGCCAATGCAGCCGGCAAGCAGCAATACTCTTTGTAAAAAACTGTTCCTCAAAATACTCATGATGGCTGTTTTTAATGATTTTCAATGTGTTGGCAAGGGCTGGACGCTAACTTGCCTAAGATATTTCAAATATGCAAAGATAATCAAAATAACAAGAAGTATTTGAAAGAGGCGTTTTTTTTTGTTAAAATGAGCCTTTGTCTTTGGGAAAAGTGTACTTTTGCATGTTCTTTTGCAAAAAAAAAGAACGTTTGAAGGCTATAAAACGAACGCTACAAAACATGGAGTTGTATAACAGTGGGATACAGCAGATTGGAATAGGTGTCCCGGATGCTGACGCCGCATGGAAATGGTACAAGGAATATTTTAATGTGGATATCGTCATGATTGACGAATATGCCAAAGCCGAATACATGCTGCCCTATACCGGTGGACAGGCATGTGACCGGCATACCATTCTCGCTGTGAACCTTCAGGGTGGAGGCGGTTTTGAGATTTGGCAGCACCGCAGCCACACGTCCACTTTTCCGGATTTTACGGTCAAACCGGGTGATTTGGGTATTTTCGCCTGTAAAATCAAATGCCGCAATGCGGCACAGGCCTATCATTTCTACAAGCAGAAAAACATCCGCCTTTCCCCTATGTACACCGCTGTGAACGGTGGATCCTACTTTTATCTGCATGACCTTTACGGCAATGTGTTTCAAATAATGGAATGCGACGATTTTTTCCATTTGAGCGCGCATCCGTCCGGAGGCGCCTATGGCGCATTGATTGGGGTGAGCGATATGGAGAAAAGCATACTGTTCTACCGCAACCTGTTGGATTATGACCATGTGCTTTCCGACCAGACCGGCGAGTTTGACGACTTGGCATACCTGGGAGGCAGGGGGGTCACTTACCGCAGGGTGGTGCTGACGCACTCCAAACCGCGTGTGGGCGCATTCTCCCGTTTGTTTGGGACCTCGCAGATCGAACTGCTGCAGGCGAAGGGAACGGAAGTGCGTAAAATATACGAAAACCGCTGGTGGGGGGATCCGGGCTTCATTCACCTCTGCTTTGACATAAGGGGCATGCAGGAAATGAGGGAACGTTGCCAACGCGAAGGCTATCCCTTCACGGTGGATACCGAATCCTTGCTGGAAGACCACTTTGATATGGGTAAGGCGGCCGGCAATTTTGCCTATAACGAGGATCCGGACGGCACCCTGATCGAATACGTGGAGACGCACCGCATTCCGCTGATGCAGAAATGGGGTGTTTTTTTGAATCTTCGTAAGCGCAAGCCGGACAAGAACTTACCTGACTGGATGCTCAAGTGTTTGCGGTTTATGCGCAAATAAATGCAATATTGGAAGAGAATATACGTTAAAACAACATGGCGATGAAACTGGAAGATATTCTCCGTTTAGTGAATGGAAAGGTAAAAGGGGGGCGGATAACCAATGAACCCGAAGTGGAACATGTGTTTGCCTCTGATCTGATGAGTGATGTGCTGACCATTAAAAACGCTAACCGGCTGATGCTGATTACAGGTCTGTGCAATTTGCAGACCATACGCACTTGCGAGATGGCCGAGGTGAAGGCGGTATTGTTCGTGCGGGGCAAGAAAGTGACGGAAGATATGGTCGAACTGGCGGAAGAGAACGACATGCTGCTGATGGAAACCGAATATTCGCTTTTCCGGACGTCCGGCATATTGTACCAAGCCGGGTTACAGCCCTTATACTAATAAAAATGGAGGAAGGCCAATAAACCAGAAAACGAAGCTATGAATTTTGAATATCAGGTAGAAGGGGGCGATTTCAGCAACGCTGGATCAACTTCAAGCGCTGTGAAACGTATCATGAAGCAGATAGGGGTGGCCCCTTCCATCGTAAAACGCACGGTTGTGGCCTTGTACGAGGCCGAAGTCAATATTGTGGCGCATGCCTACCGCGGCGTGATCAGCGTGGATTTGGACGAAGATAAGATCCGCATAGTGCTGGATGACGAAGGCCCGGGCATTGCGGATGTCGCCCAGGCCATGGTAAAAGGATACTCCACCGCTTCCCCTGAGGTGAGGGAGATGGGTTTCGGCGCCGGCATGGGCTTGCCGAATATGCAGTCCAATATGGACGAATTGAAAGTGGAATCGGTTGTGGGTAAGGGAACCCGCGTGGAAATGGTCAATTATTTCTCCCATTCGGAGTGAACACAAACGTAAAGGTAGAATGGAAGAGACATTTCATCATGCGCTGAAGTTCAAAACAGACCTTTGCATAGGCTGTTCCCATTGCACCGGCGTGTGTCCGACCGGCGCCATACATGTGGAGGACGGGCATCCTGTGCTGGAACCGAACCGTTGCATTGACTGCGGGCACTGCTACCAGGTGTGTCCGGTGAATGCCATTTATATTGAGCAGGATGACTTCCAGACCATTTACAACTATGCCTGTCCCGTGATTCTGCTGCCTTCGACCTTCAGCGCCCAATTCCCGGAGAAAATCTCCCAACGGGCCATTCTTTCAGCCATTTATCATTTGGGATTCAAGTATATATACGAAGTGGAGAAGAGCGTGGACGTGCTGCATGAAGTGGTTTGCGAACGCCTCAAGGACGAGGATGCGGAACGGCCTATCATATCCACTTTCTGTCCGGCCGTTGTGCGGCTGATCCAGGTGAAGTTCCCCTCTCTGACACCCAATCTGCTGCTGGTGCGCGCACCCATGGACATCACTTCCTTGTACATACGTAAAAATTTGACCGACAGGGGGGTGCCTCCTGAAGACATTGGCATTTTCTACGTGTCCCCTTGCGCCGCCAAAATCGCGGCTATCAAGAGCCCGGTGGGTGAAACCAAAGCGCAGACGGACGGGGTAATCAATATGAACTACCTTTACAATAAAGTCTTCCGTGTCATAAAGCAAGGGGAATACCAATTGAGGGATGACGAGTTCGATTTCCACCCCATTTCGCGCCGCAGCCTGTTGTGGACCATGACCGGAGGGGAAATCGGCGATTTGCCGCAAGGGCGTAACCTGGCCATTGACGATATCAAAAACGTCTCCGAATTTCTGGAAAAAGTGGAGAACGGAGACGTGGAAGGGGTGGATTATCTGGAGCTTCGCGCGTGCGATGAAAGCTGCGCCGGCGGTATACTGTGCGGTTCCAACCGTTTCCTGGTCGCCGAACGGCAGAAAAAACGCGCCGCGCAAAAGTCCGAGGATGTTTCTCCTGAGGAAAACCGCCTGCTGACGTACAAGGACTATCTGAAAGACAATATCACGGTGGGCAAGGTGGAACCCCGCTCCATGGACAAACTGGATGAGAATATCGGGGTGGCCATGCGCAAAATGAAGAAGTCGTTCGAGTTGAACCAAAACCTTCCGCAGGTGGACTGCCGCATTTGCGGCTACCCANNACCAAAGCTGCAAGGCATTGAGCGACGCAGTGGTGAACGGCAAGGCCGATATCCGCCAGTGCATTTTCGTACAGCGGGTCATGGAGTTGACCGACAGTATGAGCACGGCTGAATCCATACGGCTGCAACGGAGCATCTGGGGAGACCAGAAGCTGGACAAGGATTCATTGAAAAGACTGATAACGAACGAACTATAAAACAGATTTAAAACATATTTTAATTTTTTGAGCCGAAGGCCCGATGGCATAGAACCGGGAACAATTTTATGAAGAAATTATTAACCGTAATGGCCTGTCTGGCTTTTGTTGGAGCAATACAGGCGCAGTCCGTTCTGACGAAGGGAAATCCTTATGCGACGACCTTTAAGACAGGTAACCGTCCTGGCATGAATGATTGGGGCTTGTACATCGGACCGAGCCTTGTCGACATTACCGATTTGACTGCCACCATGGCGAAAAACCCCGCCAGCGCCACCACGCTTGATATGGTGAGAGCGCTTCCTTTGGTCAATGTGAAGTATTACTATACCGATAACCTGGAATTGCGCTGCGGTATCCAATACCGTAAAGTAGGCTATCGTTCCAGCGGTACCATCATTGACACTACCATTCAGGTGACCACCAAGGAGACTTCCAGCTTCTTCCGTCTGGTTCCCGGATTCGCTTACCATTTCTCCCCGAGGAACACCATGGATGTTTACACCGGTGTTTCCATGCCTTTAGGTTTTGACGGCTTCACGTCCAAATACGAGGAAACGGACTTCATCAGCAATAGTTATCGCAAATCCCTGTGCATCGGTTTGGAGGCTTTCATCGGCCTGCAGGCTTTTGTGGCTGACCTGCCTCTTTCCATTGGTTTGGAATACGGTCTGGGCGGCATGTTCCACACGGGTGAGCGTATCAAAAACGAGTACCTGGACATCCACAAAAACAAACAGGTCAGCTATACCGACCTGAGCGGAATCGAAACCTACAAGGATGATTTCAAGGCCAATTCCGGCGATTTCGGTAACGATCTCCGTCTGACCATTACCTATTATTTCAACAACAAGTAAAAACCAATAGGCTATGAAGAGAAGTTTAATCATCATTCTGGCGGCCGTTTCCCTGATTTGCTGCACTTCCTGCGCAGGGCTGCGGACTTCCCAGATGGCAAAGGGTATTTCCACCACTCCTGATTTTGTCAGATTAGACATGAATTTTGACAAAATGCAGCCGCTTGGTGAGACTACGATTTCTATTGACACCCGCACCTATTTGGGTGTAATTACTGTTTTGGATCAGGTGAACGGTGTGCAGTATGACCGCCGTAACAAGAGCGTCGTTTATCTGCGTGGCGGAAGAAGCCTGTTGGATCTGACTCCGAATATGCGCAAAGCCTTGTATGCCGTTTGGGATAAATATCCTAACGCTGACTATTACGAGGTGGTTTCAACGAAAGTGGAGACCAACCAGATGTTCCTCGGCAAGCACAGGCATCGTACAGCCGTTGTCAAGGCTTACAGATACGTTCACTAATACGTGTTACGCTACAGAGGGAAAGGGCGCTGAAATGCGCCCTTTTTTTATATCCCGGCATGGTATGCATTATTTATGCGTTTCCGCAATAAAAAGCGCGGCCGTCCGTTATTGAACATGGAACAAACCAATAAGGCTATGAGAAAACTCCTGTGTTTATGTGTCTTGTCACTTGCGCTCTGCTGCTCGTGCAAAAAAGAGCCCAGTGTGATTATTATAGCGAAAGATACGGAAAAGCAAACCTATGTGAAGGCCGGACAGCGCCTGCTCATCCATGTGAGCGCCGTTTCGACGGAGACGACCCTGAGCCGCGTGCTCATTTCTTCCATTGATGCGGAAAAAGGCACCAATGTGGCATTGGATACCGCAGTGGGTTCCACCGGAAGCGACTTTTATTTCACCTATACCGTGCCTTCTTATTTTACTTCGGATACCAGCATGCTGACGCTGCAGTTTGATGTTTATACGACAGACAATCTGCATTCCATGATGGTGTTGGTTTACAAAGTGGTGGGTGGTGGTTCGCTGCGTTCCCATGACGGTGTGGTGATGTATGCCAGGTATTCCGGACGTCCCGACGGTTTCTCCCTGACAAGCGAACAGACGCTGTATTGCGAAACGGCAGACAGTTCGGATATAGACATTTACGCATATCACGACACGCTTACCACCGATTCCGCCACCTTGGCAAGGGAATGGCGCAGCAAGACCGGTCTGGTGTTCACCCGTATGAACGGTTTTGACTATGCGGGTTCCACTCAGCTGACGCTGACCAATGCCTTCAAGGCGGCCAGCCGCTATACGTCTGTCAAGGAGCTGGCAGAGGGTGATATCATACTGTTCGGACGCGGGGAGGAAGCGATAGGCGTCTTGCAGCTGCTGATGGTGGTGGACGAGCCGGGAACGCTCAACGACCGCTATATTTTCAATATGAAACTGAAAAAATAGCGCCTATGCATAGCATCAGAAGGCAGCGGCGCGTACGTAAGGGGAATACCGTATGCGTGCGGATAAAGAGACTATGGTGGATGGCTGTGCCGGTTTGTCTGGCGCTCTCCTGCAGCCCCAAAAAAAACGAAAGATCCTTAAATATGAACAACCCTTTCTTTTCCAGGCCGGAGACTCCTTATAATGTGCCGGCTTTCGGTCAGTTGCATTTCAAACATTACCTGCCGGCCTTTGAAGAGGGCATGCGGCAGCAGAAGGAGGAGGTGGAGGCCATTGTGTCGAATACCCAGGAACCCACTTTTGAAAATACGGTGGAGGCTTTGGAATACAGCGGCGAGCTGCTGAACGAGGTCAGCGCGGTGTTCTTCAATTTGTGCGAGACAAACAACAGCCCGGAAATGAATGACATTGCGGCGGAAATCAGTCCGAAGCTTTCCGCCCACAGTGACGATATCTACCTGAACGGGAAATTGTTCGCAAGAATAAAAGCCGTCTATGAGCATAGGGGGGAATTGAATCTGGACAAAGAGCAGCTTCGGCTGCTGGAGGAGACCTACAAGGAATTTGTGCGCGGGGGCGCCAATCTGCCGGAAAGCAGGCAGGAGCGTTTCCGTGCCATCAATGAACGTCTTTCCGTACTGACATTGGATTTTGGCAAGCATGTGCTGGATGCGACCAATGCCTACCGAATGGTGGTGGACAGCAAGGAAGCGTTGAAAGGGCTTCCTGTTTCGGTGGTGGCGGNNCGCCAATGAATCGGAGGCCACACGCGGCAAATGGGTGTTCACGCTTCACAACCCAAGCCTCATCCCTTTTTTGCAATATGCGGACAGGCGCGATTTGCGTGACACCCTGTGGCATGCCTATGCCTCCCGTTGCGATGGCGGCCCATACGATAACAACGGCATTATTCGCGAGATTGTGGCTTTGCGGGCGGAAAGGGCACAGCTGCTCGGTTACCGCTCCCATGCGGACTATGTGCTGGACGATTGCATGGCCAAGCATCCGGAGGCCGTCTACCGTTTGCTGATGCAAGTGTGGAAACCGGCTTTGGCCAAGGCGAAGGAGGAGGCTTCCGAATACCAGCAGCTTATCCGCAAGGAAGGCGGAACTTTTGAACTGCGCCCGTGGGATTGGCGTTATTATGCCGAAAAAGTGCGCAAGGCCAAATACGACTTGAACGACGAGGAAATCCGTCCGTATTTCCAATTGGAACATGTGAGGGACGGGGTCTTCATGCTGGCTGAACGTTTGTATGGCCTGACTTTTAAAGCCAACAAGGACATTCCGGTATATCATCCGGATGCGGTGGCTTACGAAGTGTATGATGCGGACAAGGTGATAGGTGTGCTTTATATGGATTATTACACCCGCGAGAGCAAGCGCAGCGGCGCC
>DBVK01000093.1:10238-10452 GCA_002308135.1 Bacteroidales bacterium UBA1266 | reverse complement strand
GGGCGATGTTCTCCTCGTAAGGGAGATGGGAACCGTCTATCATGACCGAAGAGAATCCGGATTCAATACAGGATTTGCACAACTCAAAGGAATCACCGTGGTCCAAATGCAGCACAATGGGAATGTCGCAACCCAGTTCGTGGGCATACTCAGTTGCACCTTTCGCCATGTTTTTCAGCAGGTTCTGATTGGCATACTTGCGGGCGCCGCTGGA
>DBVK01000093.1:3284-10190 GCA_002308135.1 Bacteroidales bacterium UBA1266 | reverse complement strand
TCCATGTTATTGAAATTGAAAGCCGGAATGGCGTATTTGCCTTCCATGGCTTTTCTGAACATCTCGCGGGAGTTGACTAATCCCAATTCTTTGTATGTTACCATATTGTGTGATTATTTATTGATTTCTGATTAAAACGGACGGTCTCCAACGCCCCCGTCAGCGCATTCAACTGCAAAAACCGCACGCGTGCGGGCAGCACATTGACCACACCGTACTGTCCGAAGGGCATACTGCCCAATGGTTTCACCTCTCTGTTTCCGCAGTGGAGCGTCACCGCGTACTGTTCCGGCACCCGGTAATAGAAGCTGCCGCGGGCACGCCGGAAGCGGGAGGATTGCTGCAGCAGGTTGTCCGCCGCATCCGTGACATGGGTGTTCCTCATGTGAAGCGAATACACATCACCGTCCGGCATGGCTGCATGCCCTCTGCACACCCCTTCAGCAGGCGAAAAGGTGAACACCGGAAGGTCGAACTCGTTCTGTTTCTCGGCAGGCAGGCGGACAAAAAAGGTCAGTGTTTCCGTTTCCGTGACAGAAAAGCCCGAATAGAGGGAAACATAGGTCGCCTCCTCTTTTTTCAGTTCCGACACCATGTATTCCACATTGGAAAAATCCACTTCATGGTCACCGGTCAGCAGCAGCCACTGGGCTTCGCGTATGGATTTGATCTTGGCCAGGGCCTCCTCCGCCTTCTGGGCGGTTGTCTTCTCCACCATGCGCTTATGGATTTTCGGAACCATGACATAGTCGGAATCCACCAGTCTTTTTTCGTAGGTGGTGTCCGTTTTCTCTATAAGGGTGTAGTTTTCGTACATTTCAAACTGCGCCAGCGCCTGCTCGTTGGGATTGCCCACAGACACCACGCCCTGAACCTCCGTGGGGAAGGGAAGCCGCATAGGCAACAGCTTTGTTTTCCTCGNNAATAGGTTTGGGCGGTGTCCGCCTCGGCACGGAGATCCACCGTAATCCCCTGCACGGCATATTGTATGGAGTGCTCACGAATGGCGCCGGAAAGGCCCAGCATACGTTCCGCATACTCGGCAAAAGGCCCCGGATAACGGCTTACCTTGCTTACCATTACCGTCACTTCAAAATAATTCCTCGGAAGCGAATAGAAAAAACCCTGTCCCGGATTTCCGGACAGACTGTCCCCTGCATGCACCGGCGTAACCTTGAATTGCGCCTGAAGCGGGAAAAACATGCCTGCACATAACAACAGCATCAAAATACGCGCAACTGATCGCATCGTTTTTCGTTTTAATATAACAACTAATTGTTCCTGATTTTATTGCATACTTCCATCAGAAAAAGCAAAAATACTCATTTTACGCGTATGCCCCATCCCTGAGGAGAAAAAAAATCCGGCAGAAAAAAACTGACGCCTCACCTGGGGGCAAGCACGTTGTTCACTTTCCAGCAACGCCCCTCCTTTTTCAGCAGCACCACCCGATACACCGTGTCATTGGGCGCATCCTCGTGTACCACCACCAGCATGCAGGAGGAAACCGCCGACGAATCGCTGGTAAAATCCGTGCGCACATCCTTGACTTCATAGCGTTGCCGGCATGCCTGCCGCTTGTCCGACTCTTGCCACTGCTCCGCCATACGGGCATATGCCTCCTGCTGGCCGGCCACCACATAACGTCCGGCCTTTTGGAAATTCCCTTTACCCAGGGCGCTATAATATTTTTTCACAGCCCGATCAGGAGAACAGGCTGTGAAAAAACAAGGGGTAAGAAGGAAAGCAAGGATGCTGTAAAACGCTATCCTAAAACACTTTGGCACGATAATCAGAAATTTTGTACATTTTGCGCAAAGCCGTGCTCAAGGATTGCTGCAGCACGCTTTGGTACGTCATGTTCAAGCCTTCGGCCACCTGCTGAACACGGTCGTTTTCAGCCCGCATAGCCTCAGGATAGTTGAACTTCATGGGGTTCATAATATACATACCCATTTCACCTTTGCATACCATCAGGGTGTTTGCGCTGCCTTTTCCGAACAGCTCACCGATTACGGCCGCCTCCGCACCGTAATGGCCGAGGTTGCGGTCCGCAAAGCTGACGGACACCGTATCCGTTTCCGCATTGTATTTGGAGGCCAGCTGGGCCAGGTCTTTGGTCTTTGCCATCGTTTCGTCTATGGATTTTTGGAGGATAGCCGCCTTCTTATCGCGTTTGGCCATCACCTCCGCATAGGAGCGAACCAAATCGAAAGGCTGGTAGCCCTCAGGGTAGATGTTTTTCAAAGCCACAACCACAAATTTGTCCTCAAAGGAGAACACGCGGGAGATACTGCCTTTTTTCGTTTCCCTGTCATAGGCCCAACGGACCACTTCCCTGGAAGAGGAAGCGTCCAGTCCCGGCACGGAATAGGAAGTCGCGGTCACGCGTTCGTAGGAACGGCGGTTCAGTTTTTCGGCAACCACCTTCTGGTCGAAGACCTCATAGGAAGGGATGCCGTTGGCGAAATTATTGGCTGCGCTTTCAATGTTGTCAATGGTTTCAGAGGAAGCGGCAATCTGTTTCCGTCCGATAGCCACCTGAACCTTAGGTGAAAAGGAGGAAACGGCGTTCACCCGGAAAATATAGGTGCCTGCGGGATATTCCACACGCGTCACCGTACCCGGAGCCAGGCGGTACAAGGTGTCAAAAAACACTTGCTCCGCACCGCCGTCAAGCACCCAAAAGCGTCCGGAATCCGGCTGCTGGGCGGGAGAGATGTCGGAACGGCGCATGGCCACATCGTAGAAATTGACACCGGAAAGCAGCTCCATATAGGCACTGTCCACGATTTTGCGGCTCTCGGCCTCCTTGCGATGCGCATTCTGCGTGCCTTGCTTGGAGACAAAGATAAAGCTGATGTTCAAGGAATCGGGACGGATTTTGGCGTTCAACAGTTTGGCGAAGCACCAGTACTCACCGTCAATGAAAGGCTCCACAAACGAACCCACGGGCATGCCGAACAGCACGGTGTCCAGACCGACGGCAAGCTCGCCTTTCTTGTAATAGGTGCTGTCGTAACGGGAATCCACCATGCGGGAGACAAAGTTGCGGGGATTTTCGGCCGTTTTGAACTCCTCAAACTGGTTGCGCACTTCGGATTCGATAGCGGTCAGGTCGGAAGCGGAGGGTTCAATGGGGAAAATGACATATTCGATATTCCTGCACTCCTCGTCCATAGGATAGCGGTACTTGTTGTCCTCGTACCACTGCTCAATCTCCTTGTCCGTAACCGTCACCTTGTCGTCCGAAACCATGGGATGGCTGTAGGAGACATGCACCAGACGGAGATCCGCCACGCTCTGCTCCTCATCCACATTGCGCATCGCTATCGCCTTCGGCGTGTAAGCGGCCTTGCTCAAAAGGGTGAAATATTTGTTGGTCAAGGCTTCCCTTTCCACATAACGCTCCAGATCCAAATAAGCCTTCACCACCGTGGTGTCGTATTGGGACATATTGTCCAGAAAGCCCTGCGCCATCTGGCTGCTGTAGTTCCCATTGGCGTCCGAGAAGAATCGGCGGGCGTAGGTGTGCGGATGCTCACCGGCGACCAAATCCCGCAGCTCATCCGTGGTAACCGTGATCCCCAGGTTGTTCATCTGGGTGAACATCAGCACGGAGTCGACCAGTTCATTGTACACATTGTCCCTCAACTGGTATTCCTCCTCATGGGACATGGTGGCCCCGCCGTTCTGCTGGCGCAGCAGATCGTGGTAACGGTTGTATTTGTCCTCATAAACCATATAGGAGATCTTGGTTTTTCCAACCTGGATGAAATTACTGTAGGTTTTATTGCCCGGCTTCTTCAAATCGCCCACGATAAAGGCCAGAAGCGCCACTGCCACAATAACCAACAAAATCACAGAATGTTTTCTGATAGATCCTATAACTGCCATTTTCCTTTATTTTTTTTGCTTTTTATTATTTATTGTGAAAACAAGGTGCAAAAGTAGACAATTTCCCGCTATGTTTTCCCTGTTTCCATAAAATTATTTTAACTGCGCATCCTATCCACATTTTTAGTACCTTTGCAGCTCCATTTTAAACATCTGCAGACATGAAAAAAGTAATGATTATCGGAGCCGGTGGCGTTGGATCCGTCGTCGCGCACAAATGCGCTTCCGTACCGGAAGTTTTTGAAGACATCCTTTTGGCCAGCCGCACAAAGGCCAAGTGTGACCGTATCGCGGCCGCTATCGGAAAGGCGAACCTGCACACGGCGCAAATCGATGCCGACGATGTCCCCGCGCTGACAGCGCTCATCAACGAATACCGCCCCGACCTGGTCATTAATGTGGCACTCCCCTACCAGGACCTGCCCATCATGGACGCCTGCCTGGCCACGCGCACCCACTACCTCGACACGGCGAACTATGAGCCCAGGGACAAAGCCAAGTTCGAATACAGCTGGCAATGGGCCTACCATGACCGTTTCAAGGAAGCCGGCATCATGGCGCTGCTCGGCTGCGGCTTTGACCCGGGCGTCACCAGCGTCTATACCGCCTACGCCGCCAAGCACCACTTCCAGGAAATACAGTATCTGGACATCGTCGACTGCAACGCTGGCGACCACCACAAGGCCTTCGCCACCAACTTCAANNATCGTGGACTGCAATGCCGGTGACCACGGCAAGGCTTTCGCCACCAACTTCAATCCGGAAATCAACATACGCGAAATCACCCAGCACGGACGCTATTACGAAAACGGGAAATGGGTGGAGACCAAACCCATGGAAATCCACCGCCCCATATGCTACCCCAACATCGGCAAGCGGGAGTCCTACCTGCTTTACCACGAAGAGCTGGAGTCGCTGACCAAGCACTTCCCCACCCTGCGCCGCGCCCGTTTCTGGATGACTTTCGGAGAAAAATACATTAATGTATTGAATGTGCTCCAGGAAGTCGGCATGACCTCCATCAAGCCCATCCTATACGAAGGGAAAGAGATTGTGCCGCTGCAATTCCTTAAGGCGGTGCTGCCCGAACCTTCCTCCCTGGGCGAGAACTACAAGGGCGAGACCTCCATCGGATGCCAGATCCGCGGCATAAAGGACGGCAAGGAGCGCACCTGCTACCTCTGGAACAACTGCAACCACGCCGCCGCCTACAAGGAAGTCGGCGCACAGGCGGTCTCCTACACCACTGGCGTCCCCGCCATGATCGGGGCGAAAATGGTGCTGACCGGACAATGGAGCGGCAAGGGGGTCTTCAACGTGGAGGAATTCAACCCAGATCCCTTCATGGACGACCTGAACCGCTACGGACTGCCCTGGAACGAGCAGCTGGACGAGGAACTCCCCGTGGAGCGCTAATTCCAAACAGACATGAACGAACGACTGCACCTGCATGCCGGCACGCGGCACATTGACACGGTGGTTTTCGATTTCGGCGGTGTGCTGCTGAACCTGAATCCGGACAAATGCCGGGCCGCATTCCATGCCCTGGGGATACACCAAATCGAGGAGTTCATCGACAGATACCGTCCCAAAGGCCTATTTTATGAGGCGGAATGCGGAAACATCGGACAGGAGACCTTTATCCGCGAAATGCAGAAACTCGCCGACCGTCCCGTCAGCCGGGAGGAAATCATAGCGGCCTACACCTCCTTCCTGATCGAGCTCCCCCTGTACAAGCTGCAGCTGCTCCGCTCCCTGAAGGAGTATCGCCGCGTGTACCTGCTGAGCAACATCAACGAACTGTGCCACAACTACTGCAAGGAGCATTTCTTCCGGCAGGAAGGCAAAACCATGGCGGATTATTTCGACAGGTTCTACCTCTCGTACCAACTGCGGATCTGCAAGCCGGACCCCGCTATCTTCGAGATGATGCTGCAGGATTCGGGACTGGATCCGGCCACGACATTATTTATCGATGACAGCGCGGCCAACACCGCGGTCGCGGAACGCTACGGCATAAACACCTACCTGCCGCTCCCGGAGGAAGACTACCGCCCCCTGTTCCAACTCCCCATTTTCCAGCCATGAGCATTTTCGCAGACACCCACACCCATCTATACCTGGAAGCGTTTGACACGGACCGGGAAGAGGTTTGGCGGCAGTGCGCGGATGCGGGGGTGAAACACCTTTTTCTCCCCAACATCGATGAAAACAGCCTGCAGCCCATGCTGGACTGCTGCGCGGCCCATCCATTCGCCTACCCCATGCTCGGCCTGCACCCAAGCGAAGTGCGCGAAGATTATCCGAAAACGCTGGCAAGGCTTTTCAGCCATTGGGAGGACGCGCATTTCGTGGGCATAGGGGAGATTGGCATGGATTTGTATTGGGACAAGACCTACGCGGAAGCGCAGCAAAAAGCGCTATACGAGCAACTGCTTTTCGCACAGGCGCATGACATGCCCGCCATCATCCATTGCCGCAAAGCCTTCGACGAACTCTGGCATGTGTTGAAACAGCTAAAACAGCCAATACGCGGGATTTTCCACTGCTTCGCCGGTGACCTCGCGCAAGCCCGGCTGGTTATCGGCAAAGGATTCCTTATCGGCGTGGGTGGCACCGTCACCTATAAGAACTCCGGACTGCAGGAGGTGGTGCGGCAAACCGGCATGGAGCACATCGTGCTGGAGACCGACTCCCCGTTTCTGCCGCCCGTGCCTTTCCGCGGACAACGCAATGCCAGCTACCATATTCCGCTTATCGCGGAAAAGGTTGCCGTGCTCAAAAATCTTTCCATCGATGCCGTCGCGGAAGCCACCACCGCCAACGCAAAAAAACTGTTCCGCATTCGGCAATAAACTGAATCTCTCAGAAAATCAGCAATAAAATCCGTCTGATTTTTTTTTGGGAAAATAACTTAATCGTATCCATATTATGCCTATTTTTGCGGAAACATTTTCACGTCCGGAACGGACGAAAAAAGGCTTACGGAGAGGTGTCCGAGTGGTCGAA
>DBVK01000093.1:2808-3212 GCA_002308135.1 Bacteroidales bacterium UBA1266 | reverse complement strand
CTCCGCCATTATCTTAGTGAAATCTTAACATACACAGTTAATTAATTAACGAAATTAAACCTTAACAACGTTATGAAAAAACTCATTGCACTATTCGCGATTGCAGGTTGTCTGACTTTTGGCATGTCCACTGTGGCTTACGCGCAAGAGGAAACAGCCCCCGCCGCTAACGACCAGGAACAAGTGGATGCTGAGGAGGAAGGTGAAGAAGCTGCTGTAGCAGAACAAGCCGCCCCCGTAGAGGAAATGACGGAGGTAGTAGTCTCCAAATCCTTCAACCAGGTTTTAAAAGACAAATTCATTGAAGGCGGTCCGGGGTGGATGACCCCTATCCTGATTGTGCTTATCCTCGGTCTGGCTCTCGTGATCGAACGTACGATCTACCTGAACATGGCCACCACCAA
>DBVK01000093.1:0-2754 GCA_002308135.1 Bacteroidales bacterium UBA1266 | reverse complement strand
GAAGTCTGCCGCAACACCAGAGGCCCTGTCGCCAGCGTCTTCTACCAAGGTTTGCTCCGTTACGACAGCAACATCGAAGAAATTGAAAAAGCCGTTGTTTCCTACGGTGGCGTCCAAACCGCCCGTCTGGAGACCAATATGTCCTGGCTGGCATTCTGTATCGCCGTCGCCCCGTCCCTCGGATTCTTGGGAACGGTTGTCGGTATGGTGCAGGCTTTTGATGACATTGAAAAAGCCGGTGACATCTCCCCGACCATCGTGGCCGGCGGTATGAAGACCGCTCTGATCACCACCGTTACCGGTCTGATCGTCGCCATCATTCTGCAGGTCTTCTACTCTTACCTGATTTCCAAGGTGGACAGCCTGATGAACAGCATGGAAGACTCCACCATCACCTTCATGGATATTGTTGTAAAATACAAATAACCGAGTGATTTTCAAGCATAGCCAAACACGAAAATTTTCTCTTATTAAACATTTGCAACAATGGAAAAGACAAAAAAAATAAGAACCATCTGCAATATCGCCACTTTGGTATTGGGAGTGCTTGCAGCTGTCGCCTGCTTCGTCTTTGCCATGGGCGACAACAGCAAACATGGCCCGCTGAATATCAGCATGGCCCTGACGTATGTGCTGATCGGCCTGGCCATAGCGATTATTCTGTTTTTCATGATTTCCCAAATCATTTCCGACAAAAACAGGATGTTCCGTTTCGGCTTACTGCTGGGCATCGCGATTATAGTGGTAGTGATTGCCTACCTTTTCGCCGGTTCCGAACTTTCGGAGACAGCCTCCAAACTGGAAGTAAGTTCAAGCGTGTTCAAATGGTCGGGAACGCTCATCAACATGGCCTATATCATGCTGATAGGAGTTATCCTCTCCTTTGTGGGCACCAGTCTTTATGCTAAACTAAAAAAATAAGGCGCTATGGCAAGAGGAAAAACACCGGGGTTGAACACAGGTTCCATGTCGGACATCTCCTTCCTACTGCTGACATTCTTCCTGCTGACCTCCTCCATCAATACGGATCAGGGCATTCAACGCAAATTGCCGCCTCCTTTGAAAAAAGACTCGAAAGATGTCCAAATGAACAAAAGGAATGTGCTGGTTGTACTGGTGAACATGAATGACCAGATTATGGTCAACGGGGAATTCATGCCTGATGTGAACGCGTTGAAGGACAAAACCAGGGAATTCATCTCCAATCCTAGTGGAGACCCCAGCATGTCCGAAAAGAAAACCGTCTATATCAAAGAGCTGGGCACGGAGGAAACGGTCTCCAAAGGGGTTGTATCCCTGCAAAACGACAGGGGCACTTCCTATGAGATGTACATCAAGGTCCAAAACCAGCTGACAGCCGCATTCAATGAGCTGAGGAACAATTTCTCCCAAGCGCGCTTCGGCAAACCCTTCAACGATTTGACTGAAATCCAGCGCAAAGGGGTGCAGAAAGTCATTCCCGTCAACATTTCTGAGGCAGAACCAGTGAATTATGGAGGAAACAAATAATGGCAAGGTTTAAAAAAGAAATCAGCAAATCCACACCGGATTTGAACATGGGTTCCATGTCCGACATTATCTTCATGTTCCTGTTTTTCTTCATGGTGATTACGACCATGCGGGAATCCACCTTATTTGTGTCCATAGAGCTTCCCAAAGCCACCGAAGTCCAAAAACTGGAGAAGAAATCCCTGGTCGCCAACATCAACATAGGTGAGCCAAACAAGCTTTACGTGGCCAAACTGGGGCACGAACCCCGTATACAGTTGAACGACCAGTTCTCGGAGGTGGATGACATCTACGAATTTGTTGAAAAAGAAAAACAAAGCCGTGATGAAGCCGACAAAAACAAAATCACCTGGTCGCTGAAAGTGGACAAAAAAGTGAAGATGGGTATTGTGACGGATGTCAAACAGGAACTGCGTCTCGCCAATGCCTTCAAAGTGAACTATTCCAGCACCAAAGCCAAATAAGCGGCGGCGGCACAGACACAACGCCGGGCGGTTTCGTCCGGCGTTTTTTTTATCCATTTACAAACATTTGCATGTTTATAAAATTTGACCTGAGGACGCAGAGGCGCCCCCATTCGCATCTATCTTTGTAAATGGCCGCGGAAAACATATATATAATTATATAATCCGCTGTATTTCAATAGGTTTAACAAATTTAGGCAGGACATTCTATGGCAAACCGGATGATTCGCAACCAACAAGCTGTTCCTGAAAAGAAAAGCAGGAAAGGAAAAGCAGGAAAACCGAAAANNAAGGGAAAGCGAAAAAAAGCTGGAATTGGGACTGGGTTCACAACCGCAAGCTGCAAATCCTGGCCGGCATGTTCCTGCTGTTCTTCGCGGTGTTCCTGTTTGCCGCCTTCTGCTCCTTCTTTCAGACCCATACGGAAGACATCACCACCGCTGACAGAAGCCTGCTGAACACCCTGAACAACGGGAAATTCACCTCGGAAATCGGAAACAAGCTGGGCATACTCGGGCTATATTTCTCTTTTCTGTTCATCCGCTTCGGATTCGGCATTGCCTCCTTCGGATTCCTGTTCCTGTTTGTCTTATGGGGCGTTTACCTTATCTGGCGCAAAAGCCTGCTGCCCCTCTTCAAAACCTTTTTGGGAACCTGTTTCAGCATGATATGGCTGTCCCTGTTTTTCGGATGGATTTTTGGGAACAACTCCAAAACGGACTGGCTTGGCGGAGACATCGGAAACACCCTTAGCCGCTTCCTTATCGACACCTCCATCGGC
>DBVK01000066.1:5025-5180 GCA_002308135.1 Bacteroidales bacterium UBA1266 | reverse complement strand
TCTTTATTCTCTGTGGTTCGAGCGCAAGAAAACTGAAACGAAAAGGCAGAAACACTTTGGGATGAAGAGCTGTTTTATTGGCGCACCTGTACGGGATGGGAGGTGGATGCCGTCATTGGTGATGCAAGGGTCGCAATAGAAATAAAATCAGTGGA
>DBVK01000066.1:2426-4926 GCA_002308135.1 Bacteroidales bacterium UBA1266 | reverse complement strand
TATGTTTAACCGTCGCATGGGTGAAACAGAGTGTGTTTATGTGCATGATTCCCTTAAGCGGTCGGAAGGGGTATGGTTTCATTGGATAAAACAGCTTTAATACGATTATAATACAACCATGGTGAGAACAAAGAAAAACGCGTCGGCAGACAAAAGCGCCGCTTCGGATTCCCAAACCCCGCTGATGAAGCAGTATTATTCCTTCAAGGCGAAGTATCCTGAGGCGTTGCTGCTTTTCAGGGTGGGTGACTTTTACGAGACCTACGGCGAGGATGCTGTCAAGGCCTCCGGCATACTGGGCATAGTGCTGACCCACCGCTCCAATGGCGCGTCCGCCGGGGTGGAGATGGCGGGTTTCCCTTACCATGCGATGGACACCTATTTGCCCAAACTGGTGCGTTCCGGCTTGAAGGTCGCCATTTGCGACCAGCTGGAAGACCCTAAAACCACCAAGACGTTAGTGAAGCGCGGAGTGACGGAATTGGTTACGCCGAGCGTTTCCTATAATGACAAGGTGCTGGAAACCAAACGGAACAATTTCCTTGGCAGTGTGCACCTGGAGGAGGACATGTGCGGCTTGGCTTTGCTGGACATTTCCACCGGAGAGTTCTACATTTCCCAGGGTTCGGACGATTATATCCGCAAGCTGCTGCAGAGTTTCGCCCCGGCGGAGGTGGTGGTGGAGAAACGCAAACGCGAAGCGTTTTTCAGCCGTTTCGGAGAGCAATACCTTTGCACCACTTTCGAGGACTGGGTGTTCACGACAGATTTCGCCCGTTCCCTGCTCTTGCGCCATTTTCAGGTGCATTCCCTGAAAGGCTTCGGAGTGGAGGATCTGCCGCTCGGCATTATTGCCGGAGGGGCGGCCATGCATTACCTGTTTGAAACCCAGCATACCCAGATTGAGCATATCACCCATGTCGCGCGGATTGAGGCGGAGCAGTACGTTTGGATGGATCCTTTCACCATACGTAATCTGGAATTGATAGACGCCGCCCATCCGGAGGCCGTCACTTTGCTGTCGGTGATGGATCACACCCTGTCACCCATGGGTTCGCGCCTGCTTCGCCGCTGGCTGTTGCTGCCGCTGAAAGACAAGACGGAAATAGACAAGCGTTTGGATGCGGTGGAGGCCATGGTGCAGCGGGAAGACTGGCGGGAGGCTGCGGAAGCCCCTTTGCGTGCCGTGGGGGATTTGGAGCGTTTGATTTCCAAAGTGGCTATAGGAAAAGCCAATCCGAGAGAGATGCTTCAGATGCTGTGCTCCCTGAAAGCGGTAGGCGATATCCGTGCCTTGTGCGCGGCATCGGACAGTCCGGCCATTGTCCAAAAAGCGGAAGGTCTGGACGATTGTCCCGAACTGTGCGAACGCATTCGTAAGGTGTTGAGCCCGGATGCGCCCATGCTGCTGTCCAAAGGCGGCTTTATCCGGGAAGGTGTGGACGAGGAGCTGGATAATTTGCGCACCATCGCCTATTCCGGCAAGGATTACCTCATGCGTCTGCAGCAGGCGGAATCGGAGCGGACGGGCATTTCCTCTTTGAAAATCGGGTACAACAACGTGTTCGGCTATTATTTGGAGGTGACCAATGCGCACAAGGACAAGGTGCCGCAGGAATGGATACGCAAGCAGACCCTGACCAACGCGGAACGCTATATTACCGAAGAGCTGAAGGAATACGAGTCGAAAATCCTGGGTGCGGAAGAGAAAATCCTGGAGATAGAGCAACGCCTGTATGCTGCTTTGCTGCAAGAGGCCCTTGCCTATGTGCAGCGGGTGCAGACGAGCGCCCGTTGCATGGCTGCTTTGGACGTGCTCTATAGTTTCGCCACCTTGGCGGTGCGCCGGCAGTATGTCCGTCCGGAAATCAACACCTCTTATGCGATAACCATCAAAAACGGCCGGCATCCGGTTATAGAGGCCTGCCTGCCTCCGGGAGAGCAGTACATTGCCAATGACGTGAATATGGACAACCAATCGCAGCAGATACTGATGATTACAGGCCCCAACATGTCCGGCAAATCGGCGCTGCTCCGCCAGGTGGCCCTGATTGTCCTTATGGCGCAGACGGGATCTTTCGTCCCTGCGGATGCGGCTTCCATCGGATTGGTTGATAAGATTTTCACCAGGGTGGGCGCCTCGGACAACCTTTCCTCCGGAGAGTCGACGTTTATGGTGGAAATGAACGAAACTGCGAGTATACTGAACAATATTTCCAACCGCAGCCTGGTGCTGATGGATGAAATCGGCAGGGGGACGAGCACGTTTGACGGCGTATCCATCGCATGGGCCATCGCCGAATACCTGCACGAACATCCCGCTTGCCGGGCGAAGGTGCTGTTTGCCACCCATTACCATGAATTGAACCAAATGGCGTCCCGCTTCAAGCGGATAAAGAATTTCCATGTGACGGTCAAGGAGGCGGGGAACAAGATCATATTCCTCCGCAAGCTGGCGAGCGGAGGCACGGAACACAGTTTCGGCATTCATGTGGCACGT
>DBVK01000066.1:800-2367 GCA_002308135.1 Bacteroidales bacterium UBA1266 | reverse complement strand
TGAACCGCCGCTTGGAAACCTTGAAAAAAGAGGAGGCCATGCAATTGAGTTTTGTCACCTTGGACGATCCCCTGCTGCTGCAGATCAAAGAGGACATTCTGCAGACGGACATAGACACCCTTACACCGGTGGAGGCCCTGATGAAACTGCATGAAATTAAGAAATTGCTGGAATGAGGCTTATGGTTTTGCGGTTTTTTTTTGAGATTACTTCCAATTTTCGGTTTTCGTGTGTGGCATTATTGGACAAAAGTCTTTTGGATTTGACGGGAAAATCGAATGTATTAAGCTGATTATAAGTATATAAATAATAAATAAAAGTTTTTTTTGAAAAATTGACGAATGTACAATGTATTGTGCTACTTTTGCAAAGTAGTAAATTTATTTAACAACCTAAAAATTTATACTAGTATGAAAAAATTAATGGCATTAATGGTTGTCGCCGGTATGACTTTCGTCGCCTGTGGTAACAAGACCGCTGAAGAACCTGAAATGGTTGAAGAGGAAGTTGCTGTTGAGGCTGAAGCTCCCGTTGCTGAAGAAGAAGCCGCTCCGGCTGAAGCAGCTGCTGAAGAAGTTGCTGAAACTCCTGCTGAATAATTTTCGGTTCGAACAGGAAAAAGGAAGTTGCCGGAAGGCGACTTCTTTTTTTTTATGTGTGAAGACAAAAACAGATGCTTATGAACCCCACTTTACAGACATTAAACGCTCACCGCAGTGTGCGTGCCTATAGCGCCCAGGAAGTGTCCGAAGAAAGCTTGCAGCAGGTGCTGCAGGCGGCCTCCCGGGCTTCCACAACCGGAAATATGCAGTTGTACAGTATTATTGTGAACCGGGATGCGGAAATGAAACGGAAAATCGCCCCTGCGCATTTTAACCAGCCTGCCNNCTGACGTTCTGCGCCGATTTCCGCCGCTTTAACCAATGGTGCCGTTATCGGGACGCCGAGCCCGGTTACGATAACCTGCAGTCATTTATGTGGGCGGTGGTGGATGCGGTGGCGGCTACGCAGAATGCCTGTATAGCTGCCGAATCACTGGGCTTGGGCATATGCTATATGGGCACGGTGACCTATAACGCGCACGAACTGATAAAAATATACGGCTTGCCCGAGGGGGTGGTGCCGGTGACCTGTATTACGCTGGGCTATCCGGCGGAACAGCCTCCGTTGGCCGACAGGCTCCCTATGGAAGGCATTGTGCACCAAGAGGTGTATCGGGATTACGACAAGGAAAGGATTGATGCCGTGTATGCGGAACGCGAGGCTTCTCCGGAGACGTTGCGGCTGTTGAAGGAAAACGACCTTCCGAATCTGGCCCGTATTTTTACGGAACGCCGTTACAGGGCGGAGGACAATGTCGCATTTTCCAAACTTTTCATGCAAGTGCTGGAATCGCAGGGTTTCCTTAATTTTTGACGGCCTTTATTGATAGAAAAAACCCCCGGTTGCGAAAGCAACCGGGGGTTTGCTGTATACTGTCTGCCGTCTGCTATTCCTGTTTCAGGAAGGGATAGCCGTAGTCAGTGGCGGGAACGTAGGTTTCCTTGATGCAGCGTGCGCTGATCCA
>DBVK01000066.1:483-724 GCA_002308135.1 Bacteroidales bacterium UBA1266 | reverse complement strand
GGTTTGTCGTTGATGTAGAAATTACCGGCGGAATGCCTGAGGATCTGTTCCGCCTCTTCAATGGCATAGCGGTCGGTGGCGAAAATGGAGCCGGTCAGGGCGTAGGGGGAGGTGGCGTCACAGAGGCGCAGCGTTTTTTCGTATTGCGCATCCGGATAGACGTAGACGGTAATGACCGGTCCGAAAATCTCTTCCTGTATGGACTCGTAATCCGGGGTCTTGGCCAGGATGATGGTGGGTT
>DBVK01000066.1:218-394 GCA_002308135.1 Bacteroidales bacterium UBA1266 | reverse complement strand
TTGTCGAAGGATTTTTCGTCAATAACGGCATTGATCAGGTTGCCGAAATCTCTCCCGTCACCCATCTTGACGGTTTTCATCATCTCTTTGATGTGCTTCAGCGTACTGTTCCACAAAGATTTGGGGACATAGGCGCGGGAAGCGGCCGAACATTTCTGGCCTTGGTATTCGAAGGC
>DBVK01000066.1:0-176 GCA_002308135.1 Bacteroidales bacterium UBA1266 | reverse complement strand
GTCTTGTGGGCGAAGATAAAGTCTTTGCCACCGGTTTCTCCAACGATTTTCGGATACGTTTTATAAATATCAATGTTGTTTCCGATTTGTTTCCAGAAATTCTTGAAAGTGGAAGTGCTTCCGGTGAAATGGATACCGGCCAGGTGCGGCGATTTGAAAGCCACTTCGCTGATGAC
>DBVK01000140.1:11346-11892 GCA_002308135.1 Bacteroidales bacterium UBA1266 | reverse complement strand
TGGAATACCAGGGACAGCGCATCGTCAGAAAGATGAGCGTCAACAGGTAGACCTGAGTGCAAATTTTTCAGAAAAAAGACGGATAATTGCTATCCGTCTTTTTTTTTTATATACATTTGCGAAACGTAATCTTACTTTTCATTTTAATAAAAATTATTTATTATGAACGCTTTACACTTTTTCAAAAAATTACTTTCCCTTGGGCTGCTCGTTGGGATACTTCCCGCCGCTTTTGCGCAAGGGACAGCAGTTTGCAATGAAAAGTTCAGCAAAACACTCACTCAAGGCTGGACAATCCAGCCAGCTTATACGGCATTGGACCCCTCCTGGCGTACGGAGAAAGGGATCACCGTTTCCGAATCCTACGCTGCGCATGGCTATGTGCGCATGAATGCCGGAGACACGGCAGAGCTGGTCACACCTTTTTTCAATTGCCAGAATTACGAATATATCATCCTTAAGTTCAACCATATATGCAAAGTGCTCCCCAGCGACATCTGCGAAGTGATGTACCAGGAGCAGGGCATCGGCAGCTACTACCAATGG
>DBVK01000140.1:10377-11310 GCA_002308135.1 Bacteroidales bacterium UBA1266 | reverse complement strand
TGGCAACTGCGCCAGCTATAAGAACAACCTGAATTTCAACCATGCCTCCTACGCTGACTGGAAGGCCAACGATACCCTCGCCACCCCAACCAACAGCTGGTGGAAGGAGGAGACATTTGACCTCAGCAACGATGCCAGCTACTCCACCATCCGCTTCAAATTCATCATCCGCACGGGCAACTTTCCGGGTTCCTATGTGGCAGCCGGATGGTATGTGGACGATGTGCAGCTGCTTTGTTCCGCCCATGCCATCAAACCGCCGGTGGTGCTTTTCACCTCCAACATCGGCGACACCGTGTACAACACCGGTCCCTTCGTCGTCAACGCCAAGGTGGCCACCCGAACCAACGGGCACATCATGCAGCCTTACCTGAACTACATCACCACCTACAACAACACCACCAAGCATGATTCCATCAAAATGAAGGCTACCGCCGGTGACTCCATGTGGACGGCAACCATCCCCCAGCAGTATTTCGGGACCAGCATACAATACTATATCATCGGAAGGGATTCATTCAACAATACAGCCAGAGCTAACGCGGGCATGTACCTCAAATACCCCGGAGGCTACGACAGCAACTCCGTTTCCATGCACTCCATCGACAGCCCCGGTCCGGTGTCCATCCCCAACCCCCAAGTGGTGCGCGTAACCTTCAAGAACAGGGGGAACAACAACCTGAAATCCGCCGTGCTGCACTGGGAGCTGAACGGTGTGTACATGGGTTCGAAAAACTACAGCGGCAACCTGCCCTGCGATTTCAACGACACCATGACCATGGGTTCCTACATCCACCGGGTTAACGATTACGACACGGTGAAAGTCTGGATTAAACTGCCTAACAATGTGGCGGACAAGACTGTCAATGACGATACGCTGACACGGGTTTCGCTCGGCTGCGCCAAGGCCTCTTCCGGCAGTTTCGCCATCGG
>DBVK01000140.1:9862-10331 GCA_002308135.1 Bacteroidales bacterium UBA1266 | reverse complement strand
GCGGCGCGGGCGGGGACATCACCCTGGCATTCGAAAGCGGCACCTATGAGCTGGATTCCGTCCTGCGGCTGAACACCGCATTCATGAACGGCTACCATCTGACCTTCACCTCCAAGGCGCAGCACCGCGACAGCGTGATACTTAACTACAAGGCATCCATCGCCGCTCCGGGAATGATTACCCTGAACAACACCGAAAACGTCACTTTCAGTCACCTGACCATCTATAACAGCAGCACCTCCAACAGCAACACTGTCTGTTTGAACGGTCCGATAGACAACGTGACCTTCTACCACTGCGTGATAAAACGCACCAACGGCACCGGCTTCNNGGCTTCGCCACCAGCGGCTACCAGATGACCATAGGCTCCACCAGCCTGAACGCCACCTCAGCGCAGGCCAACGACAACGGGAACAACGGTCTGGACGCCTTCGTGCGTGATTTGCGCTTCATCGGCAACCACATCGAC
>DBVK01000140.1:5426-9760 GCA_002308135.1 Bacteroidales bacterium UBA1266 | reverse complement strand
CGCAACCGCGTCTGGGTGAAGGACAACACCTCCTCTTACTGGTCTCCGGGCATACAGCTCTCCGTCATTACGGGGGACAGCGTCTGCGGCAACTTCGTCTCCTTCCTGAACCAGGGAAGCACCTACGGCGGAACCGGCATCAGCGTTTCCGGAACCAGCGGGAAACAGACCGGCACAGGCAAATCCGGACGCATTCTCATCGCCAACAACGTGATTCTCGGATACAACAACAGCTCCTATGTACGGAACAACGCCGGCAGTTCAAGCTGCCTGACCATTTCCAAGGCGCAGGCCGACCTCTATTTCAACAGCGTTTATAACGGGCGCACTTCATCAGCCCCTTCCAATGCCAACAACAACAAGACGGTATATGTGCTCAGCATCAATGACACCAGCGATGTGCATATGGTCGGCAACCAGCTGATTGCATACGATGACAAGAACCAGCACACGCTAAACGTGGCGGCAGCCACTGCTTCCGTCGGAAGGGTGGTTTCCGAATACAACAATTTTCATTTCACGAACGGCGGCACAAAATTAGCTTACTACAACGGCAACGCCGTCACCTCCCTGGCCGCTTTGCAGCCCCTTGTCAACGACAGGGGAAGCGTCTCCATCAACCCCGGTTTCGTTGACCCCACCCAAGGCTTGCAACTGAAGGACTATTCGCCCTTCATGGTTCCCAATGCCGGCCTGACCAATGACTATGAGGATTCCGCCCGCTTGAAAATCACGGCTATCGGAGCCTACAGGGGAAAATTGCTGAAAACCGACGCTTCGCTGGTCGATTTCGCCACCACCAACCTCCAGGGCGGACAGAGCTGCCCCGTGGCCGTCACCCTGATGAATCTCGGAGAGGACACCTTGAAATCGGCTTCTATCGAATGGACGGTGAACAATGTGGCGCAAAAACCGCTGGCGTGGACCGGCACACTGGAGGCCGGACAAGGCGCCATCGTGACCCTGGGAAGCATCACCCCCACCACCGGCAGCACTTACAGTATAGTGGCATGGGTCAGCAAGCCCAACCAAAACACGGACATGAATCTTACCAACGACACCACCCGCATGCAGGTCTTCGTATGCGCGGGCAGCCTGAATGGAACCTACACTGTCGGTGGGGCCAAACCCGACTTCACCGACTTTGACGAGGCCTACACTTTCCTCAAAAACTGCGGCGTAAGCGGCAGCGTCACCCTCGCTTTCCGCGCGGGAACCTACCCGGGCATCACCATCAAAGACCGCATATCCGGGACGTCGGACTCCGTCCGCATCACCGTGACCGCCGAGAACAACGCCACCGTCACCTTTGACGGCAAAAGCGAGCAGGGTGTGCTGCTGAGCGGCACCGCCCACTGGGTGTTCAAGGGCGTCCATATCGGGAACACCTCCGCAGCCAGCTACGGTGTCAAACTGGAAGGCGGAAACACGGACATCCTCTTCCGCGACTGCGGCATCTACGCCTCGGTGACCGCCACCAAAGAAGAGGCCGCCATTTATTTCAAAAACAGCAACGGAAGCAGCGTCTACCCTAAGAATGTGCGCTTTGTGCACAACACCATCCAGGGAGGATGGGCCAACATCTACATGTATTACATGGCCGGCACCAACGCCAACATGGCCAATGCATCCGTCAGTATCGACAGCAACACCCTCACCGACGCTTCCGCCTACGGCTTTTNNAAGCCACTATCCCAGCATCACCTGCAACACCGTCATTAACCGCAGCGGAGCGGAAGAGTTCTACGCGCTTTCCCTCAACACCTACCAGGACATCGACACCATCCGCGCCAACCGCATCCGGGTGAGCTGCACCGCCGCCTACGGCATACAGATGAGCTCCTATATCAACGCCTCCGCCAAAGCGGGGGTGCTGGCCGACAACGAGCTGATCATCACTGGCAAAAAGACAGCCCAAAGCATCAGCCTTCTCAACCCCTACCAGAACTGGAGCCTGCTGCATAACAGCGTGCTGGCCACCTCCGACGGCGACGCCATCGGGCTCTACCTGCAAACCAGCAAGACCAAGCTCACTGTCATGAACAACCTGCTTGTCACTGACGGCACCTCCAACTACCCTGTCCGTATTGACAAGGCCACCATTCCGACAGCCAATCTCTATGACTTTGACTACAACAACTATTATTCGAAGAACAACATCGGCTATATCGGCGCCAACGCCGCCACGCTGACCGACTGGCAGAAGCTCACCGGTGCCGACAAAAACTCCGTCAGCGCCATGCCCGCCTTCACCAACAGCACAAGTGACCTGACACTCACGGACTACTCCCCCTTTGTCTGCCAGCTCCTCACGGATGCCCCAACGGACATTGACGGGAAGGCGCGCACCGCCTTCACCCCCATGGGCTGCTACAGTTCGCCTATGACCGCCGAACTCAATCTCAGCGCCAAATGTTTCACCAGCCCTTCGGAAAAACCCGAGGTGGGATGCTTCCCCGATTTCACGGACGTGACCATCACTGTCTCCAACAGCAGCAGGATACAGGCGGATTTCACCGCCTCGCCGCTGAAAATCCATGTGGACGTGACAGGAGCTGCCACACTCTCCTATGACACCACCGTGGCCACAGGATCCCTCGCACCTTCCCAGGAGGCCGTGTTCCGCCTTCTCCGCCTTGCCACCGTCACCAGCGGAATCTACAACCTACAGGTGATCCTGACGGACACCGCTGACCACACCGCTGCCGATGACACCCTGCGCATGACCTACAACGCCACACGCGTCACCCCGCCCTTTGACACCGACTTCTCCACCAACGTGGATGAAATCGTAAGCATCAGCCGCAATGGTGAAGCCGAATGGAGCATTGCCAAAGGCGGCACACCCGCTCCCGTCTTCGGAAGCGGCCGCCTGGTGTTCAACGGGAAGGGACACAGCGGGGATGTGGCCGAGGCCGTGTTGAATGCCGTAAACATCTATCAAGCCTCGCAGCCGGCACTGCACTTCTGGTACGCCCACACCACAGGCGCCACCAAAGGCGACTCTCTGCTTGTGAAGGTCACCGCCAACGGCGGAGCCTCCTACACCGTGCTCGGACGCATCGCCACTGTTTCCAGTACTGCAGGATGGAAGGAGTACTCCTTCGACCTCACGCCATTCACCTCCAACCGTTGCATCTCCATTGTCCTGCAAGCAACCAGCAACGGACTGGATCAGGCCATAGACCGTTTAAGCATCTCCACCTATAAGGACATCCGTCTCCTCAGCCTGCTTCCGGATCCGGACCAACTGTCCAGCTGCGACTTGCAGAACAAAAACCTGAAGGTGATTGTGGAGAACATGACAGGGTCGCCCATCACTGTTGCCAACGATACCATACGGGCCTTCATGGGCGGCGCGGGAAGCCAGCAGTTCGCCTATGTGTACAACAAACAATTGCAAGGCTATGAGAAGGATACCCTGACCCTCTCCACACACTTGAACCTGTCAGCGGAAGGCAGACACACGCTGAACGCCTGGCTGCAGTCCGCGGACGACAACCCGGACAACGACACCGTGCGGGATGCCGCTATCACCATTCACCAGGATGTGGCCCTTACCACCGTTACCGGTATGGACGAGCAAACAGTGCGCCAAGCCGGGGAGCAGGTGCAGGTGACCGCTACGGTTACCAATAACGGGACGGTTCCCGTGGACAGGCTCCTCCTCCGTCTGCACATCAATGGCACAGAACAGTTTACGGATACATTACACCGTCACATCAAAGCCGGTGACACGGCAAACCACACGCTTTCATTAGCCTTCACGGTTCCTTCCGCCTCAAAAGCCGATCCTACCTACGCTTTTGAGCTGACGGCCGAGCTCTCCTGCGACGCGGACAACACCAACAACAGCATCCGCATGACAGGAAAGGTGGAGGTGCCCGACACCGTGGACATACAGATTGCCGCTGTGAACGCGCAGACCCCCGCCACGGGGAACACGAAACTCAACCCTAGTGTGCGCATAAGCAACACAGGCAATGTCAACGCAGAGAACATCGTCCTGCACGTGGCGGTCATTGACCAGAACGGGGCGGTCTCGGAAACCCTCACGGAAAATCTGAGCTCGCTTCAGGCAAAAGAAACAAAGGATGTAAGCTTCACCAGCAGCTACACGGTGCCAAACTACACCGGACAGTACAGCCTGAAAGCCTATGTGGAGGCTTACGCCAACGATGCAGACAACAGCAACGACACCCTCAGCGCATCCTTTGACTGCACCAAGGACGGCACAGGCATACGCGATGCGGAAGCCATGAACTGGTCCATGGGGCAGAACATCCCGAATCCGGCAGCTCAGCTTACGCGCATACCTTACTCCCTCCCGCAGG
>DBVK01000140.1:4498-5398 GCA_002308135.1 Bacteroidales bacterium UBA1266 | reverse complement strand
CAAGCTGATATACCGTCATACCTTCCGCTCCGGAGCCGGACAGCAAAGCATAGGGCTCAACATCGGTGACTGGGCCGACGGTGTCTACTATTACAGCATGGAATACCAAGTGAAGCGTATTGTCAAAAAGATGGTCGTCAGCAGGTAATCCTGTTTATAAAATTTTTCGTAAAAAAAGGGCGGATAAATTTTATCCGTCTTTTTTTTGTATATTTGCACAATTGAAAACCGTATTGTAATTTTCTTTAAACTATTAATTATGAGAGTATTCTATATCTTTTTGCGTAACAAGGCATTTTTTTCCGCCTTGCTGTTAATCGGTTTTTCGCTTGGAGCAGTGCAAGCACAAACCACTATCCGTATCGGGAACTCCCCAAAGGCCGACCTCCCGTTTGCCTCTTTCGACTCCCTGCTGACCGAAATCGGAGCGGGCAAATTGAGCGGGCAAATCACCATTGCCTTTGAAACCGGCACCTATAATTTCACCAAGGCACTGCAAGTGAATACTTCCAGATTCACCTCCACCGACCACCTGACCATCACTTCGGTGGCCCGGAACCGCGACAGTGTCACCTTCAGCTACAGCACCTCCACGGCTCTTGTCGGATTCATTCTGATAAACAACACCTACCATGTCACATTCAGTCACCTGAACATTCACAACAGCAGCACATCCAACGGACACACGGTTTGCATCAACGGTCCGATGGAGGATGTGACCTTTTACCGCTGTAACCTGAAACGGACCAGCGGCACCAACTTCGCCACCAGCGGCACCATGCAGACACTCTCCACCAACCCCCTGAATTCAACCTCTGTAAAAGACAACAACAACGGAGGCAATGGCATAGACGCCTCTGTGAAATGGCTTCGTTTTATCGGCAACAACATTGACAACGG
>DBVK01000140.1:1426-4488 GCA_002308135.1 Bacteroidales bacterium UBA1266 | reverse complement strand
CGGCTGCCGCAACGTCCTTCCCATGGCCACCACCCATCGCATGCAGGGATTGGTTTTCAATGACAACACCATTTTCGACAACACCGCTGCCGGCATCATGATTTACCGCGCCGACAGCGTCACCTGCAACCGCAACCATGTCATGGTGAAGGACAACACCGGCTCCTACTGGTCGCCCGGCATCCAGCTTTCCGCCATTACGGGCGACAGCGTGTGCGGCAACTTCGTCACCTTTTTGAACCAGCAGACCACCTCCTATTACGGCGGATCGGGCATCAACGTGTCCGGCGTGGCCAATAAGAAAACCGGCACCGGCAAATCCGGACGTATCCTTATCGCCAACAACGTGATTCTTGCCTACAACAACAGAGCTTACGCAAAAAACAGCGTTGGTCAATGCAACATCCTCTCCCTCTCCAAGGTACAAGCAGATGTCTATTTTAACAGCGTGTACAACGCCCGCACGTCCTACTCCCCCAACAACTCCTACAACAACGAGACAGTCTATACCTTAAACGTGGGGGACACCTGCGACCTGCACCTGGTCGGCAACCAGCTTATCGCCTTTGACGACAAGAACCAGCACGTGATGTGCATTTCGACCGCCACTTCCGTGGCCGGAAAAATTGTTTCCGAATACAACAACTTCTATTTCGCCAACGGCGGCACCACCTTAGCCTACGACAACACCGTCGCGGTCACTTCCCTGACGGGCCTGCAAAAAGCCATCAACGACAAGGGCAGCATTTCCGTCAATCCCGGTTTCTCGGATCCCACCCAAGGACTGCAACTGACGAATTACCAACCCTTCACCATCGTACCCAACCCCGGCGTGCAGGAGGACTTCTTGGGTATTTCGCGTGGAAAGACCACAACTATAGGAGCTTACGTTCCCGCTTCCTTGGACGCCGCCCTGACCGATTTCGGAAAAACCGACTTTTCCGCCAGCACCAGCGGCTCCAACGACCTCTACGTCACCCTTTTGAACGCGGGGCTGGACACCCTGTACACCGCCACCATCTTTTGGGATGACGGTGTGCAGCAGAAATACGCCTGGAAAGGCAAACTGGCGATGGGCGAGAGCGACACTGTCAAAATCGGCTCCATCAAAACCGTGCTCGGCAGCACCTTCCGCATCAAAGCCTGGGTGAGCGACCCGAACAACGGCAAAGACGACTACCACCGCAACGACACCATCCAAGAGACCAGATACATCTGTAAGGAAGTACTTTCCGGTGACTACACCGTGGGAGCCAATCAGGATTTCACCACCCTGAACGATGCCCTTTATGTGCTGGAGAAATGCGGCATGAAAGGCCCTGTCCGTCTGCTCCTTGCTTCAGGCACTTACGGCGCGGCGCACATCAACGGAAACATTTCCGGATCCTCCACCACCAACACCATCACCCTGATGCCCCAAGCCAACGCCAAAGTTACCATTGACGGCGGCAGCGCGGAGGCCTCACTCACTTTGAACAATGCCTCCCACTGGATATTCCAGGGAATCACCATCGGCAATACCGCCAACGGTCTGTACGGTGTCATGATGGAAGAAAGCAATACCGACATTCTTTTCCGCAATTGCAACATCCTCGCATCCACAACCGCCACCAAAACGGAGATGGCCGTTTATTTCCCCAATACCAGCAACAGTAACTACTACCCTGTCAATGTGCGCTTTATAGGAAACAACATACGCGGTGGCGTGGCGAACTTCTACATGTACTACATGGCCGGGAAAAACGCCAGCATGCCTACGGCATCCGTAACCATCACCGACAACACCCTGTCAGACGCTTACCAGTATGGCATCTACAGCTACTACTACAGCCACTACACCAGCATTTCCCGCAACACCATCACCAGCCGCAGCGGAAGCAACCAATACTATGGCATTTACAGCTACTACTACAACACCATTGACACCCTTGATGCCAACCGTTTCCTCATTAACTCCGCCACGGCTTACGGCATCTACTTCTGCTATTATGCCAATTATGCCTCCAATGGCGGCAGCATGGGGACCATTTCCAACAACGAAATCAGGATATCCACCAGCAGCACCTGCTACGGAATATACTTTTACTACCCCTACCAGACATGGAACATCTACCACAACAGCATACTGGCCGAATCCTCCGGAGGGGCGGCCTACGGCATGTCATTGTACAATACCAGCACCAGCTATAAGTTCAATGTCAGGAACAACCTGATAAAGGCCAAAGCGGCATCGGCCGCCTACCCGGTATACATTTCTAACGCCACCTACGCAGGTCCGAACTATGCTGTTTTCAACTATAACAACTACTTTGGAGCGGATCTCAATGATTCCGCGACCTATGTCGGCTACGCAGGCAGCGCCAAAGCCACGCTCGCCGACTGGCAGGCAGTCACCCAAAGGGACACCAACTCCTACAACAGCAATCCTGCATTCACGAACACCAGCATCAGTCTGGAACTGAACGACTACAGCGCATACCTCTGCCCAAGGCTTGCCGGTGCGGCTTATGACATCTTCGGCACAGCGCGCGGACCGGTTATCTCCGTCGGCTGCTACAGCCTGGAAATGTCCGAAGACCTTGATTTAAGCGCCCGGAAAGTCATCTCTCCGACGGAATCCGCTGAAGTGAAATGCTTCGGTGATTTTGCCGAGGTGGCTATCAGCATCCAGAACAAGAGCAGACTGAATGCCGATTTCAGCCAATCCCCCCTTACGGTCACCATTATCTCCACCGGAGCCGCCAACTTCCGCAAAGACACGGTAATCAATTACGGAAAACTGGCCTCCGCCCTGACGGATACCATCCGGCTTGGCAGAATCCCCACTGTGGCCAGTGGCATCTACAAGCTGCAGATTATGCTCAGCGACACCGCCGACCATCATCCGGAAAACGACACCCTGTGGCTGGACTACAACGTCAGCCATGTGGATTTGCCCTACGATGTGCATTTCACCACCACCCCGACCGAATTCATCAACATTAACCGCGCCGGCAACTCCGGCTGGGTAGTTTCCCCGAAAGACTCCGATGCCATTGCCCCCGTATTCGGCAGCGGCTACT
>DBVK01000140.1:0-1378 GCA_002308135.1 Bacteroidales bacterium UBA1266 | reverse complement strand
TCTACCAGACCTCCAATCCGAAACTGAGTTTCTGGTACGCCCATACGGACGAGGCCGTGCGTGACTTTGTCAGCATTCAAGTGACGACAGACGAAGGCTTGACCTATAAGGAACTCTCCCGAATCGCCGCCTCGGACACCGGTGTATACTGGAAACAGTACGATGTGGATTTGAGCGAATTCGTCAATGCGAACTGCATTTCCATTGTGTTCAAAGCCTATAGCATGGGCGGAACCGACCAATACATCGACCGCGTGCGCATCACCGCGGACAAAGACCGCACCATACACCTGATTCTGCCGGAGACAGACCAGCTTTCGGCCTGCCACCTCCAAAACCTGCCGCTGAAAGTCGTCATGGAAAACGTGACACGTTCCAATATGAACATCTCCAACGACACCATCACCGTCCAGGTGAGCGGTGCGAACAACCAGCAGTTCACCTATGTGTACAACAAATTGCTCGAAGGCTTTGAAAAAGACACCATCGACCTCTCCAACAGCCTGGATCTCTCCGCCAACGGAAACTACCGCTTCGAGGCCTGCCTGCAAGCCATTGACGATTATCCCGCCAACGACACCCTGCGCGACTCCTCCCTCTATGTCCGTCAGGATGTGGCCCTGTCCAACATCACCGGAATAGACAATCAGTCGGTCTTCTACAGCGGGGAAAAGCTGCAAATCACCGCCACGGTCACCAACACCGGCAACATCCCCGTGGACGAGGTGCTGCTACGCATGACCATCGACGGAGAGGAAGCGCTGGTGGATACATTGAGACGGCATTTGGAAGCCGGCGACTCCATAATCCACGCCATGAGCAGCACGTTTACCGTGCCTGCGGTTGACAAAGACCAGCCCTATTTCTTCTTTGAACTGAAAGCCGAACTGGCCTGCGACGCGGACAATTCCAACGACTCCATCGGCATTGTGGGCAATGTGGAGGCAAAAGATTCCATTGACATTCAAGTGCTTGATATCACCGCTACCACACCTGCTCTCGGAAAGACCAAAATCAATCCCATAGTGCGCGTGGCCAACATCGGTAACCTCAACGCATCGAACGTGGTGCTGCATCTCAATGTGACGGATGCCTCCCAAACTGTGCTGGAAAGCATTAGCGAGACCATTAACGCCCTCAAGGCCAATGAGACCAAGGACTATACCTTCACCATGAACTACAAGGTGCCGAACTACACCGGACAATACACCCTGAAAGCCTATGTGGAGGCCTATGAGGGTGACGAAGTCCGCGGCAACGACACCCTCGCCAAGCAATTCAACAGCACCAAGGACAGCACGGGCATCCGTGACGCGGAGTCCTTGAACTGGAACATGGAACAGAACGTCCCGAACCCGGCGGCTTACGTTACGCGCAT
>DBVK01000153.1:4518-9383 GCA_002308135.1 Bacteroidales bacterium UBA1266 | reverse complement strand
GACGACATCGGGGGTGCCGTGGGCGGCAATGAAGGCGTCGGTGAAGATTTTCGCCATGTCGCCGGCCACAAACTCCACATTTCCTATGCCGTTGAGCTTGGCGTTGTTGCGTGCGTCCTCCACGGCGGATTCCACGTATTCTATGCCTACGGCCTTTTGCGCGTTCCGTGCGACGAAGAGGGCGATGGTGCCGGTACCGGTGTAAAGGTCGTATACGGTTTCATGCGGCTGTATCTGCGCCAGCTGCTCCACCTGCTCATAAAGCCGGAGGGCTTGTTCGGGATTGGTCTGGTAAAAAGCCAGCGGACTGACGTTGAACTTCAGGTTCCGCATTTGTTCCATCATGTATGCTTTGCCGGCATAGCACTTTACCTCCAAGTCGGAAATGCTGTCGTTCATTTTGTCGTTGATGACGTACATCAGCGATGTGATCTCCGGAAATTCCTTTTGCATGAAGGCCAGCAGGGCATCGGTTTGTGCGTTCCATTCCTTGAATACGGCAATGGCCATGTAGTCTCCGGTGGTGGAACGCCTCAGGATAAGGTTGCGCAACAGCCCCTGCTGCAAACGCGCATCCCAGAATGTCAGGTTTTTCGCTATGCAATAATCCTTGACTGTGTTCCGGATGCGGTTGCCGGTTTCCGAATGCAGGTGGCAATAGGAGATGTCCAGTATTTTGTCGAACATGCCGGGCAGATGGAAGCCTAAGCCCCTGGTCTCCAATTCGTCCGCATGTGCCAAATCTTCTTTGGAAAGCCATTTCCGGGAAGAGAAGGTGTATTCTATTTTGTCGCGGTAGGCGTAGATGGAAGGCGAGGGCAGTATGGGACGTATTTCCGGAAAGGGGAATTTCCCTATGCGCGAAAAATGGTCAAAAACTTGTTTCTGTTTGTAGTACAATTGCTTTTCATAAGGCATCTGCTGCCATTTGCATCCGCCGCAGGTGCCGAAATGGGCGCAGCGCGCCTCCACCCTGTCGGGGCTGTAGGAAACGAAGCGCAGCACTTTGGCCTGGTAATAGGAATGTTTTTTGCGGGCGCTTACCTCCACAACATCTCCGGGAACCACGCCGGGCACAAACACAACTGCGCCTTCGTGCCGGCCTATGCAGATGCCTTCCGCTCCCGCATCGGTGATTTCTAGGTTTTCAATGGTGATTTCTTTTTTTCTGCTCATGGTATCAGGGAATGTGCATGTATTTGTGCGTCTGTAGGGAGATTTTCCATTCGGGATGGGCGAGGATATAATCTGTGAGTAGGGGGAGAACGCGTTCGCGCTGGCTCCACTCCGGCTGCAGGAAACGTTCGCAGCCGGCATGCAGGCGGGCGGCGTTAGCCTCGGCCCATGCCAGGTCGTCTTCACATTCGATAATCACTTTCATTTCTTGGGATTTCTCGTAAAATTCCGGACGTATTTCCGTCCCTTTTTTGGGTGAAAAACAGATCCATTCCCAAGCGCCGCTCAAGGCTTCGGATCCGGATGTCTCCAAATGGCGGGCGATGCCGTGGGCCTGCAGGCGGCGGCAGAGAAAATCCAAGGGGTAGAGGCAGGGCTCCCCTCCGGTGACCACCACTGTTTTCGCCGGAGTCTCCAGCAGCCGGCCAAGCGCTTCCTCCACCGGAACCAAGGCGTGCCTGCGGCTGTCCCAGGATTCTTTCTCATCGCAGAAGCTGCATCCGACATCGCATCCTCCTACGCGGAGGAAAAAAGCGGCTTTCCCGGTGTGAAACCCTTCCCCCTGGATAGAGTAGAAGGTCTCCATGATGGGGAGCAGCAGTCCGGATGCCAATAGTTCGTTATGTTTATTCATGTGTTACGTCTTTGATAAAAGCGTCCATCGCTTTTTCGTTTATTTGCCCATGGCTGATACGGCGGACAATGCGTCCGTTGTCCGAGAAAAACAGGCAGGGCATTTGCCCGTGTATGCTTTGCAGAAAAGTGTCTATGGTGAAGGTGGTGTAGGCGAGGGTCTGCAGGTGATTGTCCTCAAAAAAGGCTTGGATGTCCGCCTCCCCTTTGGAAGTTTCCGGAAAAACGCAGCGCAGCCGGTCCGTAGGCCAATGGTGGAAACGCGCCATCAGATCCATTTTGGCGGCGGTGTTCCGGCAGTGGGCGCACTGTGGGGTATAAAAACAGATGATTTTTCTTCCTTCGGAAAAATCCTCCAGGCAGCCCTTGGTTTGCAAGGCTTGCGTATAGCAGGCGGTATCGGCTTTCACATGGGAAGGGAAAATGGTGTCGTACAGATAATCAGGAGGGTTGATGCACAATGCGGCAGCTGTCAGGCTGAGCAGAAGCGCGGGCTCCATCCAGCGGTGGTGTCTATTGCGGACCGTAACCTCTTTTCGTGCGGGCGCAAGCATCAGCAGCAGCAACACGTTTTTCAGGATAGATTGCCCCCTTGTGAAATGTATCCAGTCCCCCATGCAATGGCAATCGTTTTCCGCCAGGTGGAAAAGATAGGGCTGCAGCAGGAGGTAAAGCGTGAATGCGAGGAGCATAAGGGCGCATAAGCGGACAGTGGCGCGGATACGGATGTTCCCTATCAGAAAAATCCCCAGGAGGCATTCCGCGACAATAAGCAGCCGGCTGAAGGTGGACACCAATGCGTAGCTGCCGATGCGGTGTTCGAAAAGATAGAGGTCAAAACGGTCAATGGTGGCGTATTTGGCTATGGCTGAAAAAACAAAAACACAACCAACGCCTATACAAAGAATTCTTGGCAGGCTGGGCTTCCGGAAGCGCTTGTCGGTCATGCCGAAAGGAGGGAAGGCCGGTTAGAGGCAACGCATGTAGATGGTGCTGTCCGCACTGCCGACATCCTGCAGTTCGGAGCAGGGCTGGCTTTTGTCGCTTTTTTCGCGCAGGTAATTGTTAATGGATTTGCCGTTTTGATAGGTTGTGCATTCACAAACCTTTCTGCACGATGCCATTCCCAAAACAATCGCGGAAAATCCTAAAAGCAAAAGAATGTTTTTCATACGTTTATGCATTGTTATGTTGCCGAATCCATTCATGCGCGCATCCGTTTCCCTTCTCACGCGAAACAAGATGCCAAAACACATGCAAAAGTACTAAAAAAAACGGTACGCCCCCTCCCTTTTGCCGGAAATATATTTCAGCCCTCGCTATAAAGCGATTTCCGTCACTTCCCAAGGGAAGAGGTGCTATTCATCATGGAGTTTGGTCCATTTTTCACCCCAGTCCGGGCCGTCATTAATTTTGTTGTATTTCCAACGGGCGCCATCATGTGAAACAACATCGCCATCGTTGTATCTGTCATCGTCAACGGAGGGCGCTTCGGGTTCCTTAGAGGTCGGTTTATTTTGGCAACCTCTAAAATGCTCTTGTTTTCCCTTTCATTGCGGTTGACAGCCGAGGTTGCATTTAAAACTGTCAAAACCACTTTTTTCGCAGGCGTTTACCCCTCGCTGATTTCTCCGCGCAAGGGCTTGGGTATCCAGTAGCGCACCTCTTCGTTGGTCAGGCCTTCGCCTATCAGGTACATCAGTTTGGACACGGCGGCCTCCGTGGTCAGGTCGCCGCCGCTGATGACGCCAATCTGTCCCAAGGAGACACTAGTCTCGTATTTTCCGATTTCCACCGCGCCGCCGCCTTTGCATTGGGTCACGCTGGTGATAATCAGCCCGTTTTCAATGGATTCGCGCAGGCATTGGATGAACCACGGGTAGGTGGGCGCATTGCCCGAACCGTAGGTCTCCATGATGACGGCACGCAACCCGTTGATGTTCAATATGGAGCGGACGGCCTGTTCGGTGATGCCCGGGTACAGCTTCAGTATGGCGATGTTGTCGTCCATGCGGGTGTGCAGAATCAAGGGTTCCGTACTGGCTTTGCGGATATAATGCTCGTTGTACTTGATGTTTACGCCCACTTCGGCCAGTTTGGGGTAGTTGGCCGACACAAAGGCGTTGAAATGCTCGGCATTGTCTTTGTAAGTGCGGTTTCCCCGATAAAGGGAGTTTTCGAAGTACAGGCAGACTTCCGGCACCATGGGTTTCCCGTTCCGATAGTCGGAGGCTATCTCAATGGAGTTCAGAATGTTTTCCCGCCCATCCGTCCGCATGACCCCCAAAGGAAGCTGGGATCCGGTCAGGATGACGGGTTTGGAAAGGTTTTCCAGAAGGAAGCACAAGGCCGAAGCCGTATAGGACATGGTGTCTGTGCCGTGCAGTATGACAAAACCGTCGTAAGCCATGTAACGCTCGTGGATGATAGAGGCCAGACGTATCCAAAATTCAGGGTTGGCGTTGGAAGAGTCGATCAGGGGCGACATGGTTTCAATGTGCACCTCGGCCTGAATGAGCCGCAGCATGGGCAGATGCTCGTATATGTTGTCAAAGCAGAAGGGCTCCAACGCGCCGCTTTCAGGGTTCTTTATCATACCGATGGTGCCACCGGTATAAATCATCAGTATTTTACGCATGTCAGCTATTATTGGTAAAGGGCAACCGCTTCCAGCAGGTTGCGGGTGATGTAGGCCAGTTGCTCCTCGTCCAGTTCCGTATGCATGGGCAGGGAGATGCACTGGCGGCATATCCTTTCGCTGACAGGGAAATCGCCCTTGCGGTAGCGTTCGTCTTTATAGGCTTTCTGCTCGTGCAGCGGCACGGGGTAATAGATCATGACCGGCACTTTCCGTTCGTTCATGTAGGCGATGACCTTTTCCCGGTTGGTGGTTTTCAGCAGCAGGGTGTACTGGTGGAACACGTGTTCGGTGTTCGGGGCGGTGTGGGGGCACTGAAGCCCTTCGCACGGACTGAAGGCCTTGGTGTAGTAGGCGGCCGCTTTCCGCCGGGCCTCGGCGTATTCGTCCAAGTGCCGCAGCTTAACGTCCAGAATGG
>DBVK01000153.1:369-4504 GCA_002308135.1 Bacteroidales bacterium UBA1266 | reverse complement strand
TTCACGCCCACCATTTCGTGGTAGTAGCGTACAAACATGCCGTGATTGACAATGCCTCTTGCCTTTTGGGCCAGTTCGTCGCTGTTGGTGAAGAGCGCGCCGCCGTCCCCGTAGCCTCCCAGGTTTTTGGAAGGGAAGAAGGAAGTGCATCCGAAATCGCCCATGGTGCCGGCTTTGCACACGCGGCCGTCAGAGAAACGGTAAGTGGAGCCTATGGCCTGGCAGGCATCCTCCACGATGGCCAAATGATGCTTTTGGGCTAATGCCATCAAGGGTTCCATGTCGGCGCACTGGCCGAACAAGTGTACGGGAATAATGGCTTTGGTGTGCGGCGTAACGGCTTTTTCCACCGCCTGCATATCCAAGTTGAACGAGTAGGGGTCAATGTCCACCAACACAGGACAAAGCCCTAAAAGGGCAATGACTTCCGCCGAGGCGATGAAGGTGAAGGTGGAGGTGATGACCTCGTCGCCGCGCTGCAAGCCCAGCGCCATCAGTGCAACCTGCAAAGCGTCGGTGCCGTTTCCGCAGGGAATGACATGTTTGACGCCAAGGTAGCTTTCCAGGTCGGCCTGGAACTGATGGACCGCCGGTCCGTTGATAAAGGCGGAGCTTTCCAGCACTTTTTGGATGTTTTGATCTATTTCTGTCTTGATTTTCAGGTATTGCGACTGCAAATCAACCATGCGAATGTCTTTCATGTTGTTTAGTTGTTTATTTGTTAAAATGTTAAGCCGTTAAGCTGTTAAGCCATTAAGCCATTAAGCCATTAAGCTATTAAGATGTTTGATACATTATTCTTTATTCATATAGGGTTCCTTGGATAAAGCCTTCGGATACTTCCAATTCCTGTGTTTCCAGGTCTTCCAGGTTTTTCTCCCGTATGGATTCCATTTCGGTCAGGCGGTTGGCGACTTGTTCCATCAAGGCTTCGGTGCGTTTTTGGTCTGTCATGTAATAGGCAAAGTTTGTTTTCCAGTCGTCCCAGCTGTATCCGTAGGCTAGCAGCAGGGAGTCCAGCCGCTGCCTTCCGTAGACGTTCACATTGTCGATGTTATGTGATTCCAGCACATGCAGCTCGGCTTCCAATTGGTAGATGTCCACCAGCATGTTCTGCATGGTTTTCGGGGGAATGAAGTTGGCGGGTTTGGACGCTTCCGTTCGGGAGGTGCATCCTGCGAGCAGACCGCAAAGACTGAAAATCCAAAGAATGCGCACGCTTTTCCTCATCGTTCAAAACACAGGGCTTTCCCGCTTGCCTGTCGGGCGAATGTGCCCCGGCGGTAAGCGATGTTTCCATTGACAAAGGTGGTGTGTATGCGATGGTGCAGGGTCATGCCCTCCAGGGGGGACCATCCGCAGCGGTAGGGCAGGCTTCCCTTGTCCACCGTATAGCCTTCGCAGGCTTCTATCAAAACCAGGTCCGCATCATAGCCTTCCCGGATAAAGCCTTTGTTCCGGATGTGCAGCAGGCGGGCGGGGCCGTGGCTGAGCCATTCGGCCACCTGGGTCAGTTTGGCTTCTTTGCGCCAGACCGCTTCCAGCAGCAGTGGCAGGGTATGGGCAACCATGGGCATGCCGGAGGGCGACTGGAAGTAGGGCTTGTCTTTTTCCTCCCAGGTATGGGGGGCGTGGTCGGAACCCACGCAGCGGAATTTGCCTTGCAAGAGGGCTTGGCGTAAGGCGTCACGATCCCCGGCGCGTTTGACCGCCGGATTGCACTTGAGCCGGCAGCCCAGCTTTTCGTAGTCCTCATCGCAAAAGGTCAGGTAGGAGGGGCTGGCTTCCATGGTGATTTCCGGATAGTCCGGAGAGAGCAGCTCCAGCTCTTTGGCGGTGCTGATATGGAGAATATGCAGTGGGGTTCGGTGTTTGCGCGCCAGTTGCACGGCCTTGAGGCTGGAACGGTAACAAGCCTCTTCGGAACGTATCTCCGCGTGAACACGGAAAGAAGGTGTTTCCCCGTAGCGCGCTTTGGCGGTCTCCATGTTTTGGCGTATGGTGGCTTCGTCTTCACAATGCGCGAGCAGGGGCAGCCCTTTCCATGCGAACAGGGCTTCGAGCACACGCTCGTCAGAAAGCAGCATGTCGCCCGTGGAAGAGCCTAGAAACAGCTTCACTCCGGGCACAGCGGAGGTGTCCGCCGCCTTGATTTCTTCCAGGTTGTGGTTGGTGGCGCCGAGGTAAAAGGCGTAATTGGTGTGCATCCTGCCGCTTGCCGAAGCCTGTTTCTCCTCCCAATGCGCGAGGCTGGTGGTCTGGGGAAGGGTGTTGGGCATGTCCAGGACAGTGCAGATTCCTCCGGAAACAGCCGCAAGGCTTTCGCTTTCGAAATCCCCTTTGTGGGTAAGGCCGGGTTCGCGGAAGTGCACATGCTCGTCAATGCCGCCCGGCATCAGGTACATGCCGGTGGCGTTGATGTATTGGGTGTCATTGTCCATCAGAAGGTCTTCGGACAGGGCGTTTTTCCCCAGGATGCGGTCGATTTTCCCATGCGCTATCAGGACATCGCCTTGGAACAGTTTCCCCTCATTGACAATGTGTGCGTTGTGTATGTAATATGCGTGGTCGTGGCTCATGCGGCGCTGGCGGCCCAAAGGCTAATAGGGTTTGGGATATGTTTTGGGGTTGTTGTCTCCGCCTTTGGGTTTGGCTTTCATCGGATTGTCCTCTTTTTCCGGAAGGGTTTCCGTGGGGCGTACCAGCACGTTGCCGGTGATGGACAGCCGCACCGTCCCGTTCGCCGCATTGGATTCCACGGTGATGGATTTGTTGATGGAACCCAGGCGCGAGGTCTGGTATTTGACTTTGATCACATTGGATTTTCCCGGCATGATGGGTTCTTTGGGCCAGCTGGGCACGGTGCATCCGCAGGAAGAGTATACATTGGTCAGGATCAGCGGGATTTTTCCGGTATTGGTGAAGTGGAATTCACAGGATCCGTCGTCGTGCTGATAGATGGTTCCGTAATCATGGACGGTTTTATCGAACACTATGCGTGCACTGTCCTGCGCCTGAAGGGCGTTGGTGGAAAAAACACAGGCCATCGCGAGTGCCATAAGAAGGATGGATTGTTTTAATGTTTTCATTGTCAAAATGATTTGTAAAATAAAACCCTTTTTTCCAAATAAACGCAAAGATATACATTATTTATTCAACTTTCTGGACAATGCCTTGGATTTTTATCACCTCTTTTTTGTTGTCGGCATTGGAGTAAACGGTAATGGACTTGCTGAAAAAGCCTTCCTCGTCCGCATCGTAGGAGATTTTCAGTTTGCCGGATTTGCCGGGCATAAAGGGTTCCTGGGGGAAGTCTATGCTGGTGCATCCGCAGTTGGTGTAGGTGTCCGTGATGATGAGCGGCTTGCTTCCGGTGTTGGTGAAGGCGATTTCCACCACTTTGACTTTACCAATGGGAATGGTGCCGAAATCGACATAGTTTTTGGCCAGTTGCAGGTGGGATTTGGCAGGTTTTTCCGTCTGGGCGCCCCCGCTTGCGGCAGGTTTGGCGGCAGGAGCCGGTGTGTTGTTCCGTGAGGACTGGCTGAAGCCGTTCAGACAAGCTGCGCAAAGCAGGCTGCAAAGCAAAATTCGGAAGAGGTGATTCATGGTAAGGTGGTTTTATGGTTATGATTTCTTTGTTATGCAAAAATACTGCCAAAACCAATATGTCCGCTGCAAAAACAAAACGAAAAAAAATTCTGGCGTTTCAGCGGCTGCCCTTCTTCGGGAAAACGTATACGGAGGCTTCGCTGTTTCATAGGGAGGTCTCTTCGGTTTCGGAAGCGGTGTAGGCGTAGGGGTCAGCGATGTACTTGTAGGGGTAGATTTCGGCGTATATTTTTCGTACTTCTTTCAGTATGAGTGATTTCAACTCTTCAATGTTGTCCTGTTTTGTGGCGGAAACAAAGACCGCAGGGACTGTTGCTTTGGACATCCACGTTTTTTTCAGCTCATCAATGGAGATGTTTTCCCTGGTGGCAGGGGTGAGGTCGTCTTCCGCCTTGGGTGTCCAGGTGTATTGGTCCACTTTGTTGAACACGAGCAGCGTGGGCTTGTTGGCGACCCCCAGCTCAGCAAGCGTCTGCTCCACCACCCGTATCTGACCCTCGAAATCGGGATGGCTGATATCCAC
>DBVK01000153.1:0-320 GCA_002308135.1 Bacteroidales bacterium UBA1266 | reverse complement strand
TGCGGCAGTTTGCGGATGAAGCCGACCGTGTCGGAAAGGAGGAAGGGGATGTTCTGGAAAACCACTTTGCGCACGGTGGTGTCCAAGGTGGCGAACAGCTTGTTTTCGGCAAACACTTCGGAACGGCTGAGCAGGTTCATCAGGGTGGATTTGCCCACATTGGTGTACCCGACCAGGGCGACACGGACAAATTGCCCCCGGTTTTGGCGCTGGGTTTGTTTCTGGGTGTCGATTTTGGCCAGTTTCTCCTTCAACAGGCTGATGCGGTCGCGGATAAGCCGGCGGTCGGTCTCGATTTCCTTTTCACCGGGACCGCGCAT
>DBVK01000072.1:37144-37371 GCA_002308135.1 Bacteroidales bacterium UBA1266 | reverse complement strand
AGGTTGGAAGAGGTTTCCACCAGGCCTTTCATGGAGTCGCTCATGCGGAGAACGCCATTGGGAAGGGCATACACCACATTAATGACGCGGTTTTGGTCTTCCGTTGCCATCACTTTTTCCGGCGTGTTGGCGGGTTTCACTTCGATTTTGCCGTCGGGTTCGGTCAGGGAGAATTCGTTGCGGACGGTTTGCGTGAATTGAGCGGCCAGTTTTTCAAAAGCGGCGGG
>DBVK01000072.1:36907-37105 GCA_002308135.1 Bacteroidales bacterium UBA1266 | reverse complement strand
GGCGTTGCGCAGGCTTCCGCCGGTAATGGAGGAAAGGCGCATGCCGCAAGCTTTGCCAGCTTTGTATAACAAACGGTTTATCAGTTTGTTGACATTAGCCCTGCCCAGGTCGATATCCATACCGGAGTGACCGCCTTTGAAACCGGTGATTTCAATGCGGTAGCCTTTCATGCCGGCGGGCGTGGCTGTCTCCTTGTA
>DBVK01000072.1:32980-36806 GCA_002308135.1 Bacteroidales bacterium UBA1266 | reverse complement strand
ATGCCGGTCTCCTCGTCCACGGTGATCAGGGCTTCCAGCGGTCCGTGCACCAGGTTGTCGGACTGCATCACGCTCATGGCGGCGGCGACACCAATGCCGTTATCCGCGCCCAGGGTGGTGCCGTTGGCGCGCACCCAGCCGTCTTCACACACCCTCATTTCAATGGGATCGGTCAGGAAGTCGTGCTGTTTGTCCGAATTTTTCTGAGGCACCATGTCTATGTGGCCTTGCAGAATGACTTTTTTGCGGTTTTCCATACCGGGCGTGGCCGCTTTGCGCATAATGATGTTCCCGATGGCATCCTGACGCGCTTCAATGTGGTGATCCTTTGCCCATTGCATCAGCGAAGCCGTGATTTTTTCTTCGTGTTTGGAAGGATGCGGAATGGAGCAGATGTGTTTGAAATTTTCCCAGACAAGTTTGGAGTCCAATTTGCTTAAGTCTATCATGATGTGATGTTTTAAGGTTGTTTATATACGAATGTCAATAATAAATAACGTAAAAATCCGGTTTGTATTATAGGGGATCAGTCATAAAACCGCCAGGAAACGCCTATGCGGAAACCGTTCCCTTTGGCCGGATAATGCGGAAGGAGGAAGGGATGGAATCCGTCCAGTAGAGCCAGGGCGTTGGTGTAGGAGAAGGAAAGGTGCACATGTTCTATGCGTGCGTTAATGAAACCGTTGAGATATAAATCGTTGCCGATTTGTTGCCGGTTTTGGTTGTGGAACTGCTGCAAAGAAGCCTGGTAGGCATCCGCGTAATAGGCGGTGAAAAACATCCCATCCACACCGAATTGCACGTAGGCTTTCTGATGCATGACAGGGAATCCGTAGAAAAGGCTGTTCCGCGTGCAAAACACCGGCAGGCGCAGTGTGTCGCTGCTGCTGTGCTGCACATAGGCGTGCAGGTCGGTGCCGAAGCCTTTCCAGCGCAAGGGCAGAAAGATTTCCCCCTGCAGCACTTGTATGGGCTGCTTGTGCTGTCGGACGTGCAGGTCCTCACCCAGATAAGTGTATTGCCCCAAGGTGTGGGATCGCAAGGCAAATTGTCCGCCTTTGATGTCCAACAAGGCTTCCAATTGAAGCAATTGCTGCTTTTTCAATGTGTTATCCCAGCAGAAATAGTTGGAAACATAGTGTCGGAACAGGTAATCCGGTTCGTAATGCGCATATTGCAGACCTAATCGGAAGAAACCGAAGGTTTTCCGTAGGCTGTCTGCTGACTCACGGGTGAAGGGCAGGGTGTAGTCCGTCTGGTAGTGCAGGTCACCAGTGTTGTAGCCGCTGAAGGCGTAATACAAACGATGCCCCCATTGCCCCCAATGGTGGAAAGGCAATTGTGCCAAGGCGTGCATGGCGCATACCCCGGTGGTGAATTTCCCCAGCGTGTCTTCCATGCGGATATGCTCGTGCGAAAGGCCGAAAAACAGACGGAAGGCCGTATCCCCACGCAGGCAGGGAGCGACGTTGCTCCAGCCGATGGTGTTCTTCAGCTGCCTTCCGTTAATGAAATCGGCGGTGTTCACGGTGTCAAAGTAAGGAAGGCTGTAGGTTTCCCGGTTGAATTCCGTTTCCGTAAAGTTGGAGCGCAAGCCTTTATAATCCAGCTGGTGCATCAGAAAGCCCATGCGCGATGGTGTGAAAAGGCCGTTGCTGTCCCGCTGGTTCTGCAGGCGCAGCCAGTGACGGTAGGAAAAGTGGTGGTCGCTGTTGCGGTTGAGGGCGGTGGGAGAATTGACTTTGATGGAGCGGGCGTCCAGTCCGTTGAAATAGTCGGAGTCATTGGCGATACCGCCGTTTTCGTGCAGTACAAACAGATTGTACACAAACGTAAGCCCGAAGCCGTAGCGGTTGGTGTCGGAATGTTGTAATCCGCTGAATCCTAAATTAATGTCTCTAACCCCTTCGTTTACATAGATGCCGTTGGACAAGCGGGTCTGCAAGGAAAGGTTGTAAAGAAAATTGCCTGTTTGCTGGGCATGCTCCACTTCAAAGGTGTTTTCCTGTCCGTTTCTCCACTCATAGTTCAGCAGGGTGTACACTCCGTCCACGGTGCACTGTTTCCAGGTTTCTATCTGCCGTTGGAAACAAGGGTAGGGAAGGGAGGCGTAACGGAATCCCATATATGGTGAAGGATTGAAATTCAAACTTTTGTGCGCCTGCCCTATGGTGCTCAATGTTTGGTGTATGCTGTGCGCCCCCAGCAGGCTTTCCCTCCATTGCGCTCCGGTAACGCCTGTATCCGCGTATGTTAGGGGCAGGTGGTAGGGAAAGGTCTCAGACATCAGAAAATACCGTACGTCCCGGTGGGCAACACTGGAGTCCACACCGATAAAGGATGCAGGGCGTTGCGGTTGGGAGGTGTCCGGCACCGACTGCCCCTTTATTTGGAACGGGCATAGGCAAAGCATCCCTGCCAGCAGTCCAAGAAATCGCATTGTCCGATGTGTGTCAGTCATTCGTTATCCGATGGTGTCCAAACGCAAAATGCGCTTGTTTTCACAAACTGCAAAAATAGCAAAAAATCCGTCACCCGACAGCCTTTGTCCGGCGGTCTGTTTAGTCCTGCTTCGGACTTTCGTTGTTCAGCAGGCTCTTCAGCAGTTTGTAGTAGTCCCCGTCGCAAACGACTTCAAAGTCCGGCTCCGGTTTGAGCAGAATGGTCGCTTCCTCGTTCCGGGCGTTTGTGGGTGTCACTTTTTTGATGGCGGTATAGGAGCTCAGCACGTTTTCATTGATAAAGGTGAAATTTTCGCTGCCTCCCCTTTGGGCGATGTCCGCTAATTTGTCGTTCTGCACAGGAACGGTTTTCTTGTTTTTCAGCTGGACGATGATTTCTGTTGGCGCCTGGTGGAAATAGGCGATGGCTTTCACGTTCAGTTTGACCCATTGTCCGTTGCTGTTGAAGCCCAGCCACATGTCTTTTGACTGTCCTTTTTCAAACACCTGGACCACAAGCTCCTTTCCCTGTTCGTTGTAGGTTGTCCATTGCCCGTCCCGGAAATCCTCCTTGTACGCCCCTTTGGTCCAAAGCTTGCCGTTCTCGTAGTAATTTTCAAAGGGACCGTCCATTTTGTTGTTTTTGTAGTACATTTTCAGGCGGAGCTTGCCGTTGTTGAAGTTGTTGTAGGCAAGACCTTCCTTTTTGTCGTCTTTCCAGTTGATTTCCTCCAGAATCACACCATTTGCAGGTGAGTAAAGGCGGAAAGGGCCTTCTTTCCGGCAATTGACATAATGCTCTTCCGAAATGAGCTTGCCCGCAACATTGTAATAGTTCCATTGCCCGTCCTTCTTCTTGTTCACATAAACGCCTTCGGCGGATTTGACACCGTTCAAATGGTACAGGGTGGTGGTGACTTTGGGGGAGTTAAGGGTGTATACCGAAACGCCTTTCACTTTCCCGTTGGGATAGTAATGTGTCATTTTGCCCACAGGTTCCCCGTTATAGAAACGGCCTTCATACTGCAGCGTCTTGTTGTCGTCATACACCTTCCAATAACCGTATTTTTTCCCGTGCTTGTCGGTGCGGTTCAGGGTGTCTGACTGGGCGAACGCTCCAATTGTCAGAAAGATACAGCAAATAATGGCGGATATTTTTTTCATAATGCGGATTATTTATGCACTTTGTGAACAAATTCTTCCACTTCGGGGACCCCGCCCTGGTAGATGAGGTAGCCGTCGTAAGGTTCACGCGGTGTTGTTTCGCTGTTGATGGGCGTGAGCATCAGTTTGCGCACTTCTTCGCGGTCGTGCGTCAGTCCCAAGGCCCAGCCTAATTTGATGTAGGCGGATTCGGCCAGCATGTTGTCGGCGGGGATGATGCC
>DBVK01000072.1:30670-32895 GCA_002308135.1 Bacteroidales bacterium UBA1266 | reverse complement strand
GTGCCGTCCCACACAATGCCTTTGTAACCTTTGTCTATCAATGCTTCCAGCACATCTGGCTTCATGCCCGGATAGTAATACAATATGGCTACGCGGTCGTCGAAAACGGGGACGATACGGGCGGTGTTGGGCTCATTGGCTGCAACGCTTGCCTTGTAGCTTGCCAGGTCGGTGATGACCTCCACTTTGCGTTCCGCGTTTTTGCGGCGGTGGTTGTACACCTCCTTGATGGGCTGCACACCGTCTTTGCGGCTGATGGTGGCCAGGGGCGTGTCGCCTATGGTGCGGAAGGTGGAGCGGTAGGAGGAGTGCATTTTACGCACGCGGGTACCGCGGTGCAGGAAACCGTACTCATCCGAAGTGGGGCCGAACATGCAGACCATCACTTCCGCGATGTCACCATGTCCGGCGGCGGTCATGGCGTGCATCAGGTTCAGTGCCGCGTCCGAGCTGGGACGGTCGGAGGAGCGTTGCGAACCGACCAAAACCACCGGCATGGGCAGGTTCTGGCACATGTAGGTCAGGGCGGTGGCGGTGTGGGCCAAGGTATCGGTTCCGTGTCCGATGACAATGCCTTCAATGCCGGCCTTCACCTCCTCTCCGATTTTGTTCGCCAAAGCCATGTATTCTTTGGGGGACATGTTTTCGGAGAAGACGGCGAACACCTTTTCCGTGTCCAGGTTGCAGATGTCGGCCAGTTCAGGCACAGCGCCGTAGAGTTCGCCCGGCGAGAAAGCCGGAATCACCGCACCCGTGCGGTAGTCCAAACGGGAGGCGATGGTGCCGCCGGTGCCCAGCAGTTTGACATGCGGCAGTCCGGGAGTGTAGGGGAATTCCTTCTCCGGAATCTTGAAATTGGGCTGCGGGTCACGTTCTCCCTTCATGGAAGTGATGGTGTCCACATCCAAGCCGATGTTATAACCGGTAATGACTTTCAGCACAATGTGCATATCGTCGGTGTTTTCGGCCCTGGGCAGGATTTTCCCGCTGAAATGGCCGCGGGTGGTCTCCACTTCCGCTTTGTCCCATACGTGCACGTCGTATTTTTTCAGTATGTTAAGCGCTCTTCCTTTATATCCTTGAAATGTCTTGTCGTCCATTTTTTCTCTTTTTTCAGGTTAAAATTAAATTTCCTTGGCGAGTTTTGCAAGGTCCATATTGCCCAAGCCCATCAGGCTCAGCTCTCCCATGATGCTGTTCACCTTGTCACAAGGTTTTGTCTTTTTGCGGATGGGGGAAAAAGGTTGTTTTGCTAACGCTTGAGCCTTAGACACCAATTCTTTTTCGGATATTTTCTTGTATCCGACGGCTTTTAATGCGTCTGCAAATTCCATTTCAGGATTTCCGAACATCACTTTCAGCATCCTTTTGGCGATGGCGAAGCCGATGCCCTCTTGTTTCAGGAAGGCGAACAGCTTGGCGATGCGGCAGGTGCAGAAAGGTATGCATCCGTATTGGCCGTGGAGGTGTTTGAGGGTATGGCCGAACAGCGTGCCCACGAATTTGGGAGCCGCGCCCGTCTCTTCCACAATCTGTTTGATGCGGGGATAATGGTTATGGGTGAAAATGTAGTCAAAACAATCTTCGGGAATGCCCCATTTGCTGCATTGCGCATAACGGAGCGATACTTCTTCAGGAATGTTTTTGCGCAGGTTCTCAATGTAATCGTTGCTCAACGGTATGGGGGCGGAGTCGGTGTCCGGATACATGCGGTCGGCGCCCGGCAGCACGCGCTCGAAAATGGTGGTGGCGTCGTACATGACTTTGCGGGTCTCGTTGGGCACACCGTCGAACGTCATCAAAGCCCGCTCCTCAATGGTCTCCAGGGCCGTTTGCACATCCGCTTCCGGCGCCCAGAAAATGATTTGGGCATCCTCTTCGGTGGCGTGCATGAGGGAACGCACCAGATCGAACACATGGTCGCTGACCACATCATCAATGTCCTCGCTGGTGGCCATGTTCGGACGCTCCAGGCAGGCGATGACTTTCAGGCGGCCGGCTATTTCATCGTAGAAGGGGCGGCCCGGCTGGCAGAAATGCGACAGCAGGCCGGCGAACTTCGGCAGATTGACTGCGTAAAGCTTTTCGCCGCGGCCGATAGCCTCGGTAATGGGGGTGAAATAGAATTTGTATTTTTTCGGATCCAGCTCCATCACGCCCATCTTCCAGTTTTCTTTGCTGATGCGCTTTTTCAGCGTGTCGCGGATGGCGAGCAGGGCCCACTG
>DBVK01000072.1:2680-30603 GCA_002308135.1 Bacteroidales bacterium UBA1266 | reverse complement strand
TTGCAGCTCACGTTCACGTCCTGGCGGCCGGCGCCTATGCCGGTGCGCACGCGGCCGGTGCTGCGGTTGAGGAAACGGATGTATTGCGCCGCCTCCCTGACCTCGTCCGGATTCATCAGTTCCGGAGCCGTGACGGTTTCAATCAGCGGCATGCCTAGACGGTCGGTGCGGTAGATGCGCGTGTGGCCGATATCGGAGATTTCGCGGCAGGCGTCTTCCTCCACGCTGAGCTGAATCAGGTGGACTTTTTTGTTTTTCAGCGAAATCTCGCCTTCCACGCCTAAAATGGCGGTGCGCTGGAATCCCGTGGGGATAGATCCGTCAAGGTATTGTTTGCGGGTCACGTGCACTTCACCCACAATGTTCAGTTTGGACGCCAGGGCAATCTCCAAAGCGTATTGCAGGGCTTCCGGATTCAGCGGAAACGGAGGCGTGTCGTCCACATCGTAAGTGCAGGCTGTTTTATGGGCAATGCGGTAAACGATATTTTTCCGGGTGCGGAATTCCATCAGCGCGGTGCCGTCGTATCCGCCCATTTCCGACAAGGTCGGGCGCATGTGGCGCAGCAGTTCGGCGTCGTACTGGTCCGGTTTCTGGAAAATACCTGCCGGACAGTGGCAGAACAGTTTTTCTTTTGTGGCGAGTTGCTGGTGCACTTCCAGTCCCGACATAAAACCGATGCGGTCATAATCGGCCTGTGTGGCTTCCTTGCGGTCCACATATCCGATGGCCTTTTTGCTCAATTCGTAGTTCTCTTGCGGATTTATCGTTTTCACAATAGTATATTTTAAATTGAATGTAAGTAAATTACAACTAAATAGACATGCTTTCTCAAAGCAGCCAAAATTATGAAATAATCACATACTAAAAGCGTTTTCACCCAAAAAAAATATACAGCGTTGCGATAACGCTTGGTTTTTCCCCGAAAACGGCCTTGTCTTCCGGATCCTTTAGTGAGCGGAAGCCACAGAAAAAGTGTGTCAGAGGTGTTATTCTGCCATGAGGCGGCGCATGTCTAACGCCTGGCAGATGCGGGCGAACGTCTCGCTGATTTCGCCGTTGCCGTCTACGGAAACCAGCATGCCGGAACCACGGTAGTATTCCAGCACGGGATAGGTTTTCGCATCGTATTCTTCCAGGCGGTGGCGTATGGTCTCCTCATTGTCGTCGGTGCGGTTGGAGATAAGGGCTCTCTCGTGGATGCGGCGGACCAGTTCCTCCCGCGGGAGGTCGATGGCAATGACCGCGTCAATGCGTCTTTTGTTTTGGGAGAAAATATATTCAAGCACTTGCGCTTGTGCCACCGTACGGGGGAAACCGTCAATGATCAGCCCTTGCCTGGCGTTGCTTATCGCTTGCTCCATCAGGCGGCATACCAGGTCGTCCCCTACCAGGTCGCCCCGTTCCATGATGTCCTGGATGCGCTGCCCCAGCGGTGTTTTGGCAGCGACTTCGGTGCGAAGCATGTCACCGGTTGACAGGTGGAGCATATTGTATTTTTCGGCAAGCAGGTTGGCATGGGTGCCTTTCCCGGCGCCTGGAGGTCCAAAGAGCACAATGTTTTTCATGGTTGTTGTTTTTAGATTAATGGTTTTCGTTCGGGAGAAAACCTTCGGTGTTGCGGCAATGCCGGCCGGAGGTTTATCCCACCGGAATCGTATAGCAAAAATAATGCTTTATGCAGCCGTCATGCCTGTTTCCCTCCGAAATTTTTAAAAAATTTGCGCGAATCAGGAGAGAAGGCATTGTAAAAAAAAGATTTTCAAATTGTTTGCTTTTTGTCAGTTCCGCTTTGGCGGTGGTGGCCGTAATGCCATTTTTGCAGGCGGCAGGAGGCGTTGTCCGGACAGAAAAGCAGCCAGCGGCTATTCCCGGACGAAACGTTTGCGCAGGCGCTGGTCTCCGCATTGCAGCTGGAGAACATACATGCCGGCGGGAAGCTCGGGAAGCGTCAGGGTGATGTCACTGCCACAGCGCTCCCATTCCTTCAGCTTGCGTCCGTCCATGGCATACAATGCAATCCGGCAGTTCCCGGGCGGCACGGGGGCTATCCGCAAATGCAGCTGGTCCGAACAGGGGTTAGGGAAGAGTGTCACAGCGGAGGCCATTGCCTTTTCCGGGATTTTCGGCAGCGAAGTGGTGCTGTCAATGCAGAAGCGTATGCTGTCCCGGTAGCCGAAATCCATGCCGGAGGCAAGGCATTGTCCCTGAAGGTAAAAATAGTAGAAACCCTGGTAATAGCCATCCCTGCCCGAAAGTCCGTCCCCGCCTGCGTCCCGGATGACAAAATCATAGCAGCCGTCCGGCAGGCAGAAGGTGTCGGCATAAGTGGTGAGAAAGTGAAGCCCTTGCGCTTGCTGGGCGATGATATGGCCTTGGGCGTCTTTGAGCTCCCATTGGGTCTGGTCGGGATAATAATCCGTTTTGATGCGCCAATGCACCTGAACGCCACGGTGGTAGGTAAAATATTGACACAGAGTGTCGTTTGCATTTTGCCCGTCCCCCTCCAATGCCAGCCAAACGCACAGCTGATGCTTCCCTTCGGGAAGGGAGTACAAGGTGTCCAGCGTCACGGTATCCGTCTCCCCGTAGCCCCAGTTCCCTTTCCGGTAGATTGTCACCGCTTCCAGCGAGTCTATACGGTAGCCGATACGTATGGCGGAAACGCGTTGGTTACCGTTGTTCATCCAGCATATCTCCGGCCGGAACTGTTGGCTGCATTGGTTGGATTGCGGAGAAAGGACGGAAAGCAGCCGCGCATCGTATGCGTAAATGGAGCTGTCCGCATCCAGCCCGTCCAAAGCGGTGAGGCCAAGACTGTCCGGATCCAGCCAGTCTTTCAGGCGTTGGGAGGCCGCGCTTACCTGGCTGTTGTCCCAGGAATACGCCACTTTGCCGAAGACATCGTAGCCTTCGCTGTAGAGGCAGCTGGCTGTGCCGCCGTCCAATTGTCCGATCAGCTGCTGTTGGGGATTGAACAGGCCGCTGCCGGAGGAGCCCCTTTCCGTGGTGCCTTTGCTCCAGCAGGGAACCTTCCAGTGGGTGGTTCCGGTGTCTCCCTTTTCATTGCTGGGAACAAGGGCTTGCGAACAAACGGAGATTTTTTTCACGTCACCGGAGGGATGGTGTATGCAAAAGGCGGAATCCGCTGCGGTGTCGTTGCAGTTCCATCCGGCGTAGTACACGCGGTAATAGGCCGGGGGCTGCTGGCTTAGCCGCAGCAGCGCGAAATCCGAACCGTAGTTTTTGGCAACCACAGTGGCGCCGCTGATGGCATAGCCTTCTTGTTGGCTAAGGCTTCCGCAGCTGTCTGCCTCGTATCCGAAAACAAAAACGAGATTGGCCGCCTCCGCATTGTTGAGGCAGTGGTAGGCGGTTAAAACATAAGGTGTTTTGTCCTGTCTGCTGTTGTTGATGAGGGTGCCGCTGCATAGGATTTTCGTGCCGTTAAGTATCATGCACACCGCCCTTTTCACGTCCTGGAAACTTTCGCCTTCCCGGCAGCGGATGTCAATATTGCAGAATCCGGATGATGCGGTGAGGCCGTTTTGGGAAAAGAAATCCTTGTATCCGTGTACAAGCGTGGAAAGGTGCAGCGCCACATGGCGGCTTGTGCCCGAAGGTTCGTAATACTCCATTACGATATGGCTTCCGGGAAGCAAGGGTGTGGCGAAGGTGCGTCCCGGCAGGTTGTCTTTGGAGGAATAGGAAAGGAAGTGGGCGCTGTCGGCTGTGTACAGATAGAACCTTCCCCCTTCCGGCAGGTAAAAGTGGTCGAACAGCAGGTTGACGGAAAACGCCCCTTCAGAGCGCAGCCCCAGTCGCCACAAGCGTCCCCCGTCGGGGAGGTGTTCCCATTGTCCGGCATTTAACGGACTGAAAGTCACTGGTAATGCCACTCCAAACGTGCATCCTTCGCGTTTGTCCGTTTCGCGTTCTTCTGCCAGAAGCGACGAATGATCAACGGGAGGGAGCGTTTCCGTGGGGAAAGACGCGGCAAGTGCGTGGCGGAAACTGTAGGGAAGCCGTTCCTCCTGTCCCATGGCCTGCAGGCACAACAGGCTGCAAAGCAGAAAGGCGGTCAGCCGGCGGGCGGGATATCGGAGGGCGGATGTTTTCATTGGCGTTGTTGGAGAATGGCAAATAAAAGGATACCGGTGGCTACCGACACATTCAGGGACTGTATGTCTCCTGCCATGGGAATGACCACTTGGCGGTCGCACAGGGCGAGATGGGCGGGCGCAATGCCCTCGCCTTCGCTGCCCATGAGCACGCAAAGGGGGTTGTTATAGCGTTGGCTGTGGTATGGCGTCTGCGCCTTTTCCGTACAGGCGATGAGTTCAATGCCGCATTCCTTCAGGTAATGCAGCACTTCGCGTATGTTGTCGTGACGGCATACCGGAATCTTGTGCAGGGCGCCGGAGGAGGCCTTCAGCGCATCCTCGTTGATACGGGCCGTGTTCTTGGCGGGAATGATGATGGCGTCCACCCCTGCGCAGACCGCTGTACGGGCGATAGCGCCCAGGTTGCGCACATCCGTCACCTGGTCCAGATAAAGCAGGAAAGGTGTTTTCCCGTTTTCATACAAATGCGGCACGATATCGTAGATGCTTTCGTATTCGATAGGGGAAATCAGGCAGACCACGCCCTGGTGGTTTTTTCTGGTGAAACGTTGCAGCCTTTCCAGGGGGACGTGCTGGTAGGGGATGCCTTCTTCCCGGATGAGATGGAAAAGCGCCTTGTAGCTTTCCCCCTGCAATCCTTTCTGCAGCAGGATGCGGTCGATATTCTTGTGTTCACGGATCGCCTCCAGGGTAGGATGCATGCCGTAGACGAGCAGGTTGCTTTTGGGTTGTTTCTGCATGGGCGGAGCTTAAAGAATATTGGCCAGTTGTTCCTTTATTTTTTCCAATTCGTCTTTCATCTGCACCACCAATTGCTGGATTTCCGCGTGGCAGGCCTTGGAACCCAATGTGTTGATTTCCCTGCCAATTTCCTGGGTGATGAAAGACAGCTTTTTGCCGTTCAGCGTTTCTTCGGTCGTTTCCATAAAATAGGCGCAGTGTTTGCGGATACGCACTTTCTCTTCGGTGAAATCCAGTTTCTCCAGATAGAAAATGATTTCCTGTTCCAAACGGTTTTCATCGAAATGCTGCCATTGTTCGCGGTTGTCGTTCAGGGACTTGTTCAGCCTTCCCCGGATTTGGGCAATGCGTTCGGCCTCCATGGGTTCAATAGCGTCCAGGTATTTCAGGATAAGGCGGATGCGCAAGGCAAAATCCTTGGACAGGGCGTCCCCTTCCTGTTCCCGGCTTTTGTTGAGCTTGTTGCAGGCTTCCTGAACGGTTTGCAGCAACTGCCCCCACCTGAGGTCGTCCATTTCAAAAGGGGTGCTTTCAATGACTTCCGGCATCTTCATGACGATTTCCATGAGGTTCCCCTTTTCCCCCAAGGTGTCGGCAATGGATTTGAGTTCGTTGTAATAATTGACAATCAGTTCTCTATTGAGGTTTGCACTGCCGTTTCCGTTCTTTTTCTCAATGGAGATGACGCATTCCACCTTCCCTCTGGACAGGGCGTTCATGGCCAGCTGCCTGATTTCGTTTTCTTTTTCCATCTCCTTGAGTTCGGGAGGAAGTTTCAAAATGAAGTCAAACTGCTTGGAGTTGATGCTTTTGATGTCAACGGTGAAGTTCACGTCCTCGCATTGAAGGGTGTGGCTTCCGAAGCCTGTCATGGATTGTAGCATAGTGAAAGGAGTTATAGGTTTTCTGCAAAAAAGCTGAAATGCACTCTGCCGTAAACGCGGTGCTGGAAAAAGTGGGGCTGATCTTCAAAAGACACGGACACAGGATGTTCAATGACCAAAAATCCGTCCGGAAGCAGCAGTCCGTTTTGAAAAACCAGTTCCGGAATGCGCGGGTAGGAATCCCAGTTAAAGGGAGGGTCGGCGAAAATGATATTGAATTTTTGTGTGCAGCGCTCCAGGAAAGGGAGGATGTCCGCCCGTATGACGCGCATGTTGTCGAAATGCAGCTCTTGTGCCGTCTTCGTCATGAATTGCACGCAGGCATTGTGGATGTCCACCGAAACCACCGACTGGGCGCCGCGCGCCGCGAACTCATAGCTGATGTTTCCGGTGCCGGCGCACAAGTCCAATACCCGTACATTGTCAAAATAAAAATAGTTGTTCAGGATGTTGAACAGACTTTCCTTGGCCATGTCTGTCGTCGGGCGCACCGGCAGTGTCTCCGGCGGGCGCAGTTTCTTTCCCTTGTGGCTACCGCTGATGATCCGCATGTCACTCTCCTCCGTACACTAGGTCACAGTAACGGTGCTGTTCCTGCGGAAGCTGCGGAAAGGCGGACGCTATCAGGCTCATTTGGGGGAAATATTTCTGTGTGGCGGTATACAGTTGGGATTGGATTTCCACATTGCCTCCGAAATACAGCTTCACGTTCCGGATATCACCGAAAAGGGTGTGGGCGAAACCGGTCAGGAAGTAAAGGAAATCATTGCTGTTCTGGAATGGGAAGCGATTGGCCCCCAACAGTTTCCCTTCTCTTTCAGCGGCGATGTTCAGACAGCTGTCCTCCACGAAAGCCGCCATCTTCTTTTCCCCTTCCTGTCGGGCCAGCATGTGCAGCAGCAGGCATAGGCCGCTTTGCATATGGCATTCGGGATACAAGGCCAAGGCTTCGTGGTAAAGGTTTTTGTCCCAGCCCGAAAGGGTGTATGCGTCAAACGGATTCACTTCTTCCTCCACCGGTATGAAGTGATAAGGCTGTTCGGTGATCATCTGCAAGTAAAGCACTTTGTTTTGGCTGTCAAACAACGGCCTGGGGATTTGGGTGTTACAGGTGTTGAAGCAAATGAAGCGCGTCGGTCCGCCTGTCTGCCATTGTCCCGTCACTTCCGCCAATTGGCGCATTTTCCCGTTCAGCGGGTAATCCTCTTCAAACAGGTGTTCTTCCAAGAGGAGGAGTTCCTTCTCTTCCGGATGGTACAGCGCCACACAAAATCCGTTTCCCTGAAAGCGGATGGCTTTGGTGTAGGAGGTCAGGTCCTCGGCTTTTTTTTCGCTCTTGAACCTAAAGGAAATCCGTGTGCTCATTATTGCCAGTTCCCGTTGGTGGAAGCTTCGGTAAGGGAGCCCAGTATCAAATCAATGACATTGTCTTTGTAATCGTAGTTCGGTCCCAAAAACTGCTTCTGCAGGTTCCCGTACAGCAATTTGCCCAAAAAGGCCTTTTTCACACGCGGGTCGTTGTCCAGGTCTTTCATGTATTGGGAACGCAAAGCCTTTACTTCGAACACCTGTACGGGGATGTTTCCGGTCAACAGGGTGTCGGCGGCGATGAGGAACTGTTCGTTGCCGGAATAGGGGACAAGGTCAAACGTCTGTATGTCCAGGTTGGGCAGACTCTTGATCATTTCGTCTTTCGCTTGCAGCACCACGGTGTCACGTTTGACCAGTTTCAGCTTGATGGCCTGGGCTTCCGTCATGGAGTCGGGGACGTTACCCTCTTTGACCACAACGTGCATTTTGCCGTTTTCCCAAAAATCCTTAAGCTGTTCGAAGCTGCCGGCATAGGAGCCCTTTTCGTTTTTGTAGAATGTCTGCAGGGTGCGTATGTCTGTCAGTTTGTGGATGACTTCGGCTTTTCTGGCTTCATACACCTGATTGAATTTCTCAGGACGTGAAAGCGAGCGGTAAATGCATACAATGAGCACAAGAATGACCAGAATCAGTCCGGCTTGAATCAGGTTGTTTTTTGTGTTTTTCATTTTGAAATGGTTTTCAACATATTATGAAATAATATTTCTAAATATTCCGTTAAAGGAACCAAAATGCAAATTTCCATAAAAAACCAATAGGATTTCCGCACAGCGGGATAAAAATTTGTTTGAAGCAGGTTTTTTTTTCAAACTGTTTCAACGATGCCCATTGCCCCTTTTTATTGCCTGATTGGATAAAATGTCGCATTCGGGCCATGTTGGTGACAGTCTTCACCAACTGAAACTTCCATCCTCCGCTTTCTTTGCCTTGTTTGTTGCCAGGAGGGTTATGTCAAAGATATGGCTGGGATTCAAGCGCCAAAATCCTGTCTTTTTCAGCCGAAGGTCAGGCAAACGGCATCAAGCCTTTTTCTGTAACCAAATCAACCTTGACTCCAAGAACATCCTGTAAATCAAGCCTCATGCCGCTGAGCATAAATAATCCCACGTGGGCATTACGGTCAGGGACAATCATAATGTCCACATCGCTGTCCTCGCGCTCCTCGCCGCGGGCATACTCGCCGAACATCCAGGCCTTCAACACCGGCTGGGTGGCGAAATAATCGCTGATCCGCCTGACTGATTCCGCGTCCATCTGTTCCAATAGTATGCAGACTGCAAAAATACTCAAAATCTGGATAATGACTTTGCGTAAAAAAACACAATCTTTCAAAGCGCTGCAGAAAAAATGACTTCCCGACCTTCCTTCCGCAAGGGAAAAAGTTGCGGTGCAACTTTTTGGAGGCAACAGGGTGCGCTTCGTTCCGATTTATTTGCCAAGCGGCGGATAATCCACGGAATAGTGCAGGCCGACACTTTCCTTGCGGCGGGAGGCGGCGCGGATAATCAGGTAGGCGCAGGAAATCAGGTTGCGCAGCTCGCTCAGCTCTTCCGTCAGGACGGAGCGTTTGTACAAATCCTCGGTTTCGCGGTAAATCAGGCTCAGGCGGTTGTAGGCGCGTTGCAGGCGCAGGTCGGAGCGGACAATGCCCACATAATTCGACATCAGTTCCTGCAGTTCCTTGCGCGTCTGGGTGATCAGCACCATTTCCTCGTTGAGTATCATGCCTTCCGCATTCCAATCGGGGACTTCCCTGCAAAAGGAAATGCTTCCGATTTTTGCGATGGCGTCCATGGCCGCGTTGTGCGCATACACAATGGCTTCAAGCAAGGAGTTGGAAGCCAGTCTGTTGCCTCCGTGTAGCCCAGTTCTGGCACATTCCCCTGCAGCGTAAAGGTGGCGAATGGAGGACTCCCCATTACGGTTCACCAGGATGCCGCCGCATTGGTAGTGTGCGGCAGGCCGTATGGGTATCATGTCATTGGCGATGTTGATGCCGAGGTCAAGGCATTTGGCGAAAATGTTCGGAAATCCTTCCATCAAAGCGGTTTTCCCTATATGCCTGGCGTCCAGGTATAGATGGTCTGCACCACTCAATTTCATTTCGTTGTCGATGGCGCGGGCGACAATGTCGCGGGGAGCCAGGGAAAGACGCTTATCGTACTTCTGCATGAATTCTTTCCCATGGCAGTCTTTCAGTATGGCTCCGGCGCCCCGGAGCGCTTCCGTAATCAGGAAGGCCGGGCGCTCGTTGGGGTTGTATAGGCTGGTCGGATGAAACTGCACAAATTCCATGTCGCTGACCTGCCCTCTGGCGCGGTGCGCCATGGCAACGCCGTCACCGGTGGCGGTGATGGGGTTGGTGGTTGTCGTGTACACATTGCCTAGGCCTCCGGTTGCCAATAAGGTGACTTTCGCGAGGTAGGTTTCCACTTTTTTTGTCTTGGAATCCAGCACATAAGCCCCATAGCATTCGATATTGGGGGTATGGTGAGTCACCCATTGCCCCAGGTGGTGCTGGGTGATGAGTTCCACGGCATATTGGTTCTCAATAAGTGTAATGTTAGGGTGGCTGCAGATTTCCTCCAGCAGCCCCCTTTCCACTTCGGCGCCGGTATTGTCCTTGTGGTGCAGTATGCGGAAATTGGAATGCCCGCCCTCCCGGTGCAGGTCATACAATCCGTCCGGCCGTTTGTCAAAGCGGATGCCGTAGCGGATAAGCTCCCGTATGCGGTCTGGCGCTTCCATAATGGTCATGCGCACGGTCTCCTCGTCGCAAAGGCCTGCACCGGCGACGAGGGTGTCCTGTATGTGTTTTTCAAAACTGTCGGTGTCGTAAATCACTGCTGCGATACCGCCTTGGGCGTATTTGGTGGAACCTTCCGAGGCATCGGACTTGGTCAGGATGCAGACGGTGCCGTGGGAAGCCGCCTTCAAGGCGAAGCTCAAACCGGCGATGCCTGATCCGATAACCAGAAAATCAAATTCTTTCATGCAGATAAAAAATTGAATTCAGCAATGCAAAAGTAGGCAAAAAAGCGTTATCTTTGCAAAAATAAAAAAGAATGAACGTATTACCCATATCCCAAATAGACACCCGATGGTCGCTGTTTCTGGACAGGGACGGTGTCATCAACCGCCGTATAGTGGACGCGTATGTCCGTCACCCGTCCGAATTCGAGTTGCTTCCCCAAGTGAAGGAGGCGATGCGGCTGCTGCGGCAGACGTTCGGCTTTATCTTCCTGGTGACCAACCAGCAGGGGATAGGCAAAGGGCTGATGAGCACGGCAGATTTGGAGGAGGTGCACGCATACATGGAGACCGAGCTGGATTTCCCCTTCGACCGCATTTATTTCTGTCCGGATTTGGCTTCTTCCGGCAGTCGGTTCCGCAAACCGGAGACAGGTATGGCGGAGCAGGCGCGAAAAGATTTTCCCGCTGTGGATTTCTCCAAATCCGTGATGGTCGGGGATGCGCGATCGGATATGCTATTTGGTGAAAAGGCGGGCATGTACACGGTGTTCCTGCCCGGAACGGACGCCTCGTATCCGCAGGCTTCCCTGCAATGCGCTTCTTTGTACGACTTTGCGCAGCAAATAGAAAAAAGGACGCTGTAACGCGCCCTTTCCGGTAAGTGCGGAGAGACAGGGATTCGAACCCTGGGACCACAAATGTGGTCAACGGTTTTCGAGACCGCCCCGTTCGACCACTCCGGCATCTCTCCAAACGGCTGCAAAAGTAGTCAATTTTACCATACGCCTGCGGGGAAGGTGAAAAAAAACCTGCGGGAGTCTCCTGGAATATGCGCGGAAGTGGTATTTTTGCATTTGTAACCCATAAAACAGCACAACTATGAAAATAGCAGTAGTCGGCGCCACCGGATTAGTTGGCGGTAAAATGTTGAAAGTATTGGAAGAAAGAGGCTTTGGGGATGAGGAAATCATAGCTGCGGCATCGGAGCGTTCCATCGGCCGGCAGTTGGACTTTTCCGGACGCACGCTGACGGTGGTTCCAGTGGAAGAGGCCATCTCCCAGCGTCCCGATTACGCGCTTTTTTCCGCAGGGGCCTCAGTGTCCAAAAATTATGCCCCGAAATTCGCTGCCGCCGGCACTACGGTCATCGACAATTCCTCCGCCTGGCGCAAGGATCCGGCCATTCCTTTGGTGGTGCCGGAAATCAATGCCGATGTCATAAGGGAGTCCGACCGCATCATTGCCAATCCGAATTGCTCGACGATACAAATGGTGCTGGCCATAAGCCGTTTGCATACGCGCTATGGCATAAGGCGCATCGTGGTGTCCACCTACCAGAGCGTGACGGGAACCGGTCAGAAAGCCATACGCCAGCTGGAGGCGGAGGAGAAAGGTGAGGCGGCTGAAAAAGCCTATCCCTTCCCCATCCATCGTAATCTTTTTCCGCATGGCGGTGATTTTCAGGAGGACGGATATACCACGGAAGAGCAGAAACTGGTGGATGAGACCCGTAAAATCCTCCGCGCACCCTCGATAGCCATCACGGCTACGGTGGCACGGGTGCCGGTGGTCGGAGGCCACTCCGAAGCGGTGAACGTGGAATTTGAGGAGGACTACACCCTGGAGGAGGTACGCCAGCTGATTCAGGGTACGCCCGGGGTCGTGCTGCATGACGACCCGTCCCGGCTGGTTTATCCCATGCCGCTTTACGCCCACGATACCGACGCGGTGTATGTGGGTCGTGTCCGCCGCGATTTTTCACAGCCTAACACCCTTAACCTGTGGGTGGTGTCGGATAACCTGCGCAAAGGCGCCGCCACCAATGCGGTGGAGATATTGCAATACCTGACCCGCGCCTTTTAGCGGAACCGCGCTGTTTCTTAAGCCTCAATGCTTTTGCCACTGGTTTCCCCCGGCGGCATATTTTCCTTGCGGGCGTTGTAGGTGCTGATGTTCAGTTCAAATCCGATAAGAATGAAATTGGATAACATTTGAATGTATATCAGCAGGATGATGATGGCTCCGATGGAACCGAAAATGGCGTTGTATCTGGAAAAATGGGAAATATAGGCGCTGAACCCCCAAGAGGCGAGGGTGGCAAGCAGCGTGGCCAGGAAACTGCCGGTGGAAAAGAAGTGAAAGCCTTTCTGATTGGCGGGGGCGAAGTAATAAATAAGCGAAATGATGACAAACACCAGCGAAAAAACAGAAAGCCACTTGACAATCACAAACAGCCAAAGCGCCTGGAACCCTTGTGCGGCCAGGTAGCGCATGAGCCTTCCGATAGCGAGCAGCACAAACAGCATCCCGATAACCACAATCACGATGGCCAGCAGCAGCAGCACCGCGGTCACCCGCAGCGCGAAGCCGTTGCGGGTCTCCACATTATGGTAGGAGGAGTTAAACGCCATAATCATGGAAATAACGCCTTGGGAGGCGAAGTAAAGCACAAAAACGGAGCTGGTGGTCAGCAGGGTGCCGTTCTTTTTCAGCAGGCCGTCCAAGGTGCTGAAGACAAAATCCCGGGATTGTTCCGGCAGAAAATCCAGGATAAAATGTCGCGCCATGGGCACGAACTCCTGGTAGGGAAGATACGCCAAAATAGTGAACAGGAACAGAATGAAAGGGAACAGCGCCATGAAAAAGTTGTAGGAAATGGCGGAGGCCCTTTGCTTGAGCAGGCCTTTCGCCAGCCCCTTTATAAAAAAGGAAAGCACATCGTAAATGGGCGTCTTGTCAAAGCCCGGAATCACAATATGCTTCAGTTTGAAGAGAAAAGCACGAAACGGCCGGCTGTAAATGAAGCCGGTTATGTGGGTGCCGATTCTCCCTACAGATTGATTTATAGTCTCTTTAATGCCCATGAGCTGATGCGTTGCTGGTTTTCGTGCGCGAAGGCCGCAACAGTATGCCGCATGCCGTTCCGTTTCACAAAATGCAAAAATACGTAAAAACCATGTATGTAACCCGCGCATGCAATATTTTTATTCCCTTTTTCCGGTCTGTGTCCAACGGCATATTAATTTTTTTTTTACTTTTGCAAGTTTTCAAAATAATATCAAGATGTAGCATTAGAAACCCCCAAGATTCGGAAAGTCTTGAATTTTTCAACTTTCTGTTTTCGGTTGCCAAGAGAAAGGAGCGCTTATGACGGATGCATTAAAAGCAGGGAAGCTGCAATGGATACATATCCAGAACCCTACGGATGAGAATCTGGAGATGCTGCAGGAAACCTACCATTTTCACCCCCTGGACATAGAAGACTGCCGAAGTTACACCCAGCGACCGAAAATCGACGTCTACGACGACTATTATTTTCTGATTCTGCATTTTCCCCATTTCGACAGCCAGAAACGCTATGTGAAAGCCAAGGAAGTGAAAATCTTCTGGGGAAAGGAGTACCTGATTACCATCGGGCAGTCCCATTGGGTGGTGGAAGACTTGTTCAATTATTACAAACGCAATCCCAAAGCCTTGGACGAACTGGTGTCCGCATCGAGCGACGCCATGCTGTATTCCATTCTGAACCGGCTGATGAACGAATCCTATCTGCTGGTCAATCAGGTGGGATGGGAGATTGACGAGTTGAACCGCGACCTGTTTGAGGAGAAGGCTGAAAAAACCATTGAAAAAATCTCCGTCCTGCGGAAGAACATCATTCAGCTGAACACCACGTTCAAACCGCAGCTCCGGGTGTTTCACAAATTCGAGTCCGGCGACATCAAGGGATTTGAGCAGCTGGAGGACATGGAAGACTACTGGGGCAATCTGCTGGACCTTTACCAGAAAATGTGGGACATGATTGAGGATTTTGAAGAGCTGATTTCTTCGCTGGCCACCACTTTTGATTCGGTGCAGTCGCACAGGACCAACGAAATCATGCGGGTGCTGACCATAATTTCCACCATTGTGCTTCCCTTGACGTTTATTACCGGTTTGTACGGCATGAACGTCAGCCTTCCCTGGGGTGACCGGCCCATGGCGTTCGGGGTGATCATGATTTTCTGCGCTGTGCTGGCGGTGACCCTGATTGTCTTTTTCAAACGAAAAAAATGGATGTGACAAAACCAAAAATCATATAATTTTAAACAAATAAAACAGGAGCAATAAAATGGGAGGTTTTTTTGGAACTATTCAGCGCCAGGATTGTGTGAACGATCTTTTCTATGGGATAGATTACCATTTCCACATGGGCACCCGGCGCGGAGGTATGATTACATTAAATGAGGAAAAACATTTCAACCGATCGATCCATAATATCGAAAATTCCTACTTCCGCACCAAGTTTGAACCGGATTTGCCGCTTTTTTCAGGAAAAAGCGGGATAGGTGTCGTCAGTGACACGGATCCGCAGCCCATTACCATGAATTGCCATTTGGGGCGCTTCGCCTTGGTGACCGTGGCTAAAATTGTCAATATGGAGGAATTGGTGCAGGATTTCCTGGACAAAGGGAAATACTTCAGCGAACAGAACTCCGGCGCGTTCAACCAGACGGAGCTGATTGCCATGCTGATCAATGAGGGGAAGGATTTTGTGGAAGGCATAGAGAATGTCTACCATAAGGTGAAAGGCTCCTGCTCCATGCTTATTCTGACGGAAAACGGCCTTATCGCCGCCCGTGACAAATTGGGCCGGACGCCTATCGTGCTGGCGAAGAAGGAAAGCGGCTACGCCCTGGCTTCGGAAAGCTGCAGTTTCCCCAATCTGGATTTTGAAATCGTGAGGGACCTCGGTCCGGGTGAAATCATGAAAATAACCGCCGAAGGCTACGAACAGCTCCGCAAACCGAACGACCAGATGCAGATATGCTCCTTCCTTTGGGTTTATTACGGGTACCCTGTGTGCAGTTACGAAGGCCGCAATGTGGACGAAGTCCGCTTTACCTGCGGCTGCGAAATGGGGAAGCACGACGAGGTGGAGGCTGACATGGTCAGTCCGATTCCGGATTCAGGAATAGGCATGGCCGTGGGCTATGCTGTCGGCAAGCAGATCCCTTACCGCGGCGCCATTTCCAAGTACACGCCGACCTGGCCCAGAAGTTTCATGCCTTCCGATCAGAAACGCCGTGATTTGGTGGCCAAAATGAAACTGATCGCCAACCGTTCCCTGATCAAGGGCAGCCGTGTGGTGTTCTGCGATGATTCCATTGTGCGCGGCACGCAGCTGAGGGACAATGTAAGCATTCTGTACGGATACGGCGCCAAGGAGGTGCACATGCGTATCGCCTGCCCGCCGCTGATTTTCCCTTGCAATTACATTAATTTTTCCGCTTCAAAATCTTCCAAGGAGCTGATTACGCGCAGGGTTATCGAACGTTTGGAAGGCAGTGAGGACAAAAACCTGCAAGCCTACGCCACAACGGGTTCGCCCCAATACCAGCGCATGGTGGACAATATCCGCCGGGATTTGAACATCACCACTCTCAAGTTCAATCCGTTGGAGACGCTTGTGTCCGCCATCGGCCTGCCGAAGGAAAAAATCTGCACCCACTGTTTTGACGGAAGCAGCCGGTATTAAAAAAAATTGCTGAAACGGTAAAATGTATTGCAAAAAGCGCTACTTTTGCATGTCGTTTCGCATGCGGCGAGGTAGCTCAGTTGGTTAGAGCGTCGGATTCATAACCCGGAGGTCACGAGTTCAACTCTCGTCCTCGCCACCAGAAATATTTTGAAATATCAATATATTTTGTTGGTTTGATTTTTTTTCATTTTTTTCATTTTTTTGGAAAAGGCTTGATTCCCGTCAATGCCTTTTCTATTTTACCATGTTGAAGAAAATTGTTATATATGTTGCGTTAGCGTGCGGTTGCGCGTCGGGTGTGGCCGGAAGCTTTACGGTTCCCCCCTTTCGGGAATCCCCTTGTACGCAGTTGGTCAATAGGAATGCCAGGAAATTGGAGAAGTTGGTTTCCGCCTTGCCTCAGCCGGCGGACAGTTTCGATTCCCTGCTTCTGCTGCGCAATTACGCCTATGGGGAGCTCTCTGTTTCGCAACTCCATACGATTTCATTGCTGCAGTCCGAACTGATGGGGCTGGCGGACGGGGAAGGCGCGGACTGTGCCGCCCGGGCATGCCTGCTGCTGGCGGAAAGCTTTTTTTACCAGCGGGATTACGACAATGTGCGCAAATACCTGCAGTACGGGCGCGGACATGCTGCAGACAGCCTGCTGGCCTTGTCCTTGGATTTGTGGCAGCTTCGGACGGAAATCGCCAGCCGGCAGTGGGAGGCGGCCGCTGAGGGGGTTAATCGTCTCCATCACCTTTGGGCTCAGGCGGACACGCTTACAGGAATGGTATTGGACTACGCGCTGCTGGAAACGGATTTCTGTTTGCAGACCAATCCTAGCGCGGCGGACGGCTTGCGTTTGCTGCAGGAGCTGGAGACGCATGCGGCCCTTGAAAAAAAGCTTATGGAACGCCTGCTGTTCGTCCGGGGGCAGCTGCTCATGCGGGCAGGACAGGATAGAAAGGCGCTCCGCTGTTTTTCCGGTATTGCGGATGTCAGCAGAAAACCCACGCCCATGTATGCATATGCGTATGTGTACCGGGACGTTTGCCTGCATCAGATCGCCGTTTACAAGGAAGATTCCCTGTATGCCGAGTCTCTGCGCCGGGCCAACCGTCTCCCTTTTGAGCCGACGATGGTGGAGAGCTGTCACGACAGCGACTTCATTTATGCCATTTACCCGTATTATTTCCAGGACATGGCCTCCCGTTATTTCCTGGATGAGCACTATTGGGACGAGGACAGCCTGGACTTCGATCAGGATGTGGCCTGGTATGACGATAACGATACCACGTCCGTTTCCGCGGAAATGCTTTCCATGGTGTTTGAAAATTGGGATTCCGTGTCCATCCATATCCCCAAGGCCGATTTCAGCCGTTTGCAGGACACCATCTTCCTGCCCTTGGTGGGGGAAGGCTACCGCATGCCGCCTTTTACGCAAGTCACTTCCGAATTCGGTTGGAGACGCTACCGTTACCATTATGGCGTGGACACGAAAAACAAGACTGGGGACACCATCCGCTGTTTGTTTGACGGATATGTGCGTATCGCCAAACGCAGCAGAACATATGGTAATGTTGTGGTTGTTAGGCATTTGAATGGTTTGGAGACGTTTTACGCCCATTGCTCCCGCCTGCTGGTCACCCAAAACCAGGAGGTGAAAGCTGGCAGCGTGCTGGCCTTGGTCGGCAGCACCGGACGTTCGACCGGTCCTCACCTGCATTTGGAGACCCGTTACAAGGGCGTGCCATTCAATCCGCGTCATATTATCGATTTTGATTCAAATTGTTTGCATAGCGACACACTAAAAATCACCAGGGAAACGTTTAATTACCTGAAACCATACGGGAATTCCGGTGCCGGCTCTTCGTCGAATGCCACGTATTACAAGGTGCGTCCGGGTGATACGCTGTCGAAGATAGCACGTTCGCATCACACCACGGTGGCCACCATCAAACGTTTGAACGGACTGCGTTCCGATTTCATTCGCGAAGGGCAGCGCTTACGGATCCGATAACAGAAAACCATGATGAGGAAAGGTCTCTTCGCCCGCTTTTGCGGTATTTGCTTGTTCGCCAGTCTCCTTTTTTCAGGCTATGCGCAGTCCTGGACACAGGAGGTGAAGCTGGCGGAGTGGCGGACAGTGACAGAGGAAATGGCGTCTGGCAAGGTGGTCCGCTACCTTTTTTTCGAGACAGCGTTTTTAGAGAAAAAAGGCGATCAGCTGGTACCCTGCTGGCAAGGCCAATGGCCCTGCCCGGAAGGGGAGCGTTACCGTATAACGCTGTCTGAAGAGCGCTGGGAGGCTCTGTCCGAGGCGGAGAAGGCCTGTCTGCCTTTGGCGGTGCTGGACACGCTGTCGGCGCAATACAGTGTTTCTGCCGTTGTCACCCGCAGGCAGCCCATGGTGGAGGTCAGGGTGTGGCCCTTACGCAAACGTAATGGGACGTATGAGAAATTGCGCTCATTCCGCCTGTCGGGTTTCCGGGAGCCCGTTCCCGACCGTCAGACCGGTTTCCAGAAAACCTATGTGCCGCATTCGGTGCTGGCGTCCGGTGAAATCTACAAGGTGGCGCTTTCCGGCACAGGCGTGTACAAGCTGACCTATTCCCTTTTGGAACGTATGGGCGTGAATATGAATGGCTTGAATATCCGCACCATTTCCGTGTACGGGAACGGCGGCTACCAATTGCCGGAAAACACCCATGAAGAGGTTCCGGATGACATTCAGGAAATTCCGCTCAAAGTGGTGGATGCGGACGGAGACGGGATTTTTGATGCGGAGGACTATCTTTTGTTTTACGCGAGGGGCATTGTGGAGTGGAAGGCCGAGTCCGCCGCTTCGTTTGTCCATACCCTGAACATCTATTCCGACTACGCCTATTATTTCATTAAAATTAACCAGGCGCCGGCAAAGACGCTGGAGACGCTGTCTTCAGTGAGCGCGACACCGACCCACGTGCTGACCTCCTACCGCTACCACGGCTTGCTGGAGGAGGACCTCCTCAGTCCGACAGGTGTCGGCCGCTTGTGGTTCAAGGATTTGTTTGATGCCGTCACTTCCCGCACCTATGCGTTCTCCCTGCCGGAGCTGACACCTTCCTCCAAGGTGGACATGCTGCTGCGGCTGGCCGTTTCATCGCCTTCCTACTATTCGTATTTCTCCTATCAGGCGAATGGCGGAGACGTGGGTTCAATCGGGATGCGTTCCGGCAATGGCGAGGTGAAATCCGCCAAATACACGTTCACACCTTCTTCCCCGTCTTTTTCCCTGACGCTGAATTACAGCAAACCCTCCAACACCTCCAAGGCTTGGCTGGATTATATAGAGGTCAATGCCTCCTGTTTGTTGCGGCAGTATGCTTCCCAGGTTGATTTCCGCTGTCCCGAGGCGGTCGGGGCGGGCAATGTGGCGGAGTACCGCATACAGACTCTGGGACGCTCTCCGGAGGTCTGGGATGTGACCGACCCATACGCCTACCGCAAGGTGGAGACCTCGCAGGACGGCGGGGTGCTGTCTTTCCGGCTTCCCTCGGACAACTTGCGGGAGTTTGTGTCCTTTTACGGTTCCGATCTGCCGGTGCCTTCCCCTATAGGAAGGGCGGCCAATCAGGATTTGCATGCAGCGGAGGCGACCGATCTGGTGATTCTCACTCCGCCTGTTTTTCTGAGCTATGCCGAGCAGCTGGCCGAATTGCGCCGCAGCAACGACCGGATGCGTGTGCTGGTGGTCACAACAAGCCAGGTGTACCAGGAATTCGGGAGCGGCGCCCAGGACATCGCCGCCATACGGAATTTCATGCGGATGCTGTATGACCGTTATCCTTCGGATCCGCCCAAAAACCTGCTTTTGTTCGGCAAGGTATCTTACGATTTCAGGAACCGTAAAGGAATGGGAACGTGCTATATCCCGAATTACCAGGCCGAAAATGTCTTTAATGTGGACGAATGCCTCTCCACCGACGATTTCTTTGTAAAGCTTGATGATTATGAGGGTTACAATAACAAAGGAAGCATGGACGTGGGTATAGGCCGGCTGCCGGTCAGCAATGCGGAGCAGGCGGCTACGGTGGTGCAAAAGCTCAGGCAGTACGCATCCATGGACCTGCTGAACGACGTGAAATCCAACAATGTGTCCAACCTGGCGGAATGGAGGAACATGCTGGTTTTCTGTGCCGATGACGATGAGGACGCCATGGGGCATCTCTTCAATGCCGACCGTATCGCCATAAAGGTGGCTGCGGATTATCCGGTGTACAATATTGAAAAAATATACATGGATGCCTATAAGAAAGTCTCCACTTCCCAGGGCCAGCGTTTCCCGGAGGCCACGGAAGCATTGAACCAGCGTGTGAACAAGGGATGCCTCTTCATGACCTATATGGGGCATGGCGGGGACAACGGCCTGGCGCACGAGCGCTTCCTGAAGCGTTCCGATATCAGTTCGTGGACCAACCGCTACAATTTCCATTTCTTTTATGCGGGTTCCTGTTCTTTCGGGGAATACGACAAGCTGGCATCGGTTTCGCCTTCAGAGGACATGCTGTTCAAAGCGGACGGCGGCGCCATAGGGGTGATATCCGCCTCCCGCAGCTCCTATGGGGGCACTAACGAGGCTTTCGGCATGCAATTGCTTACCCGTGCGCTTGCCACGGACAGCAACAGCGCGCACCTGACCATGGGGGAGGTGTTCGCCATGTCCAAAAACCGCTGCGGTTCCGTTGAAATGTATATTCTTTTCGGAGACCCTTCCATGACCCTTGCCTTCCCTAAAACAAAAGTGAAGACAGACAGTGTGAACGGTTCGGCCCAGCTGCATGCCGACACCTTGCAGGCCTTGTCGTATGTGACCGTCAGCGGCCACGTGTGCGCCCCGGACGGCAGCATTGCCCAGGATTTCAACGGTTATGTGTATCCGACCGTTTATGACAAGGCGACAACGGTAAGCACGTTGTTGAACAACAGCAGCAGCGTTGAAAAAACATTCAAGCTCCAGAAGAATATATTATACAAGGGGAAAATATCGGTCTCCAACGGACGTTTCCGTTTCAGTTTTCTGCTTCCCAAAGACATCAATTACGAATACGGTTCCGGTAAAATCAGCTATTATGCATATGGTAACAAGCTGGATGCCAATGGGTATGACACAGTGACGATAGGAGGGGCCAAGGATACGCTCATCAGCGACAACCATGGTCCGGAAATCAAGCTGTACCTGAACGATGAAACCTTTGTGAGCGGAGGTGTTACGGGGGACAGTCCGACCCTCTTGGCTGAAATCAGTGATGAGAACGGCGTGAATACGGCGGGAATAGGCATCGGGCATGACCTTGTCGCCGTACTGGACCAGCAGGAGGGCAATCCCATTGTGCTGAATGATTATTACGAATGCGAAGAGAACAGCAGCCTTTCCGGCAGAATACGCTACCTGCTTTCCGGCTTGAGCGAAGGGGAGCATTGCCTGAGCCTGAGGGCCTGGGATGTGCTGAACAACCGCAGCGAGGCCACCTTGTCGTTTACGGTGATGAATCCCAAGGACATGGTGTTGGATCATGTGTTAAATTATCCTAACCCCTTCACCACCCGCACACAATTTTATTTTGAACACAACCAAATCAACACCATGCTCGAGGTCCGCATACAGGTGTTCACTGTCTCCGGGAAACTGGTCAAAACCATTTTGCATACGGAGTTTGCGGAATCTTTCCGCTGCGGTCCCATGGAGTGGGACGGGAAAGACGATTTCGGCGGCCGTCTGGCCAAAGGAACCTACCTGTATAAGCTCAGTGTGCGTACAGGAGACGGCCGGAAAGCCGAAAAAATCGAGAAGCTTGTACTATTGTAGAAAAAAAAAAGAATTGTGTCTTTTCATAAACATAAATTAATTACTTTTGCAAGTTCGATTGGGAGTGTTTTCTTCAGAAAGATTTTTGAAGAAAATCTCTCTGTCGGAAGGTAGTTAGAAAAAATATAAATAAAACAGAAGCAAATGGTTAAGCAAATCAAGAAAACAATAAGCCTTTTCCTGTTACTGACGGTCTCCTGCGGCATGATGTCTTATGCCCAGTCCGGATATAAGAACAATGGCCAGGCCTATAATGGGACAACCATTCGTCCCTTGACCACTGCCGTCTCCTATCTGCAGGTCGGTCCGGACGCCCGTACAGGCGGTATGGGTGAGGTTGGCGTAGCCTTGCCGGACGATATGAATGCCCAGCACTGGAATGCGGCCAAGTACGCGTTCTCAAAAAGCAAAGTGGGCGTATCCGCCACTTACAGCCCCTGGCTGGCCGGTTTGGGTTTGGGTTTGCAGGACATTTACATGGCATACCTGAGCGGGCACATGAAGCTGAGCCCGCTGGACGCTGTTTCTGTATCTCTGACGTATTTTTCTTTGGGAGAGATGGATATCACAGATTACGAAGGATACACTATTTTTGAGAATGTCAAGCCCCATGAATTCGCGTTTGATGCGGCTTATTCCCGTAAATTGACCGACAATTTCTCCATGGCCGTGACAGGACGCTTCATTTATTCCAACCTGACCACGGTGCGCGATGTTTCCACCAACACCAGCGATCTGAAACCGGGTTTGGCCGGAGCGGCGGATGTGGCTTTGTTCTATCAGAAGGAGCTGAGGACAGACAACCTCTATAAAAGCTTGATCGGCGCCGGTCTGACGGTTTCCAACATAGGAAACAAGATTTCGTATTCCAACGATATGGACAAGGATTTCCTCCCTGCCAATTTCCGTTTGGGTGTGGCCTATACCATGTATGTCGACAGATACAACAAACTGACCTTCGAGCTGGACGTGAACAAGCTGCTGGTGCCGAGTACGGTAATCTATACGAACGATACGGTCGGCGGAAAAATCACCAAAGTGGTGGATCAGGCGGAAACCATGATCAAGGCGAAAGACCCAAGGGATGTGTCCGTGATAGACGCGATTTACCGTTCCTGGTTCGATGCCCCGGGCGGAATGAAAGAGGAATTGGATGAATACATTCTGAACGTGGGTGTGGAATACACCTACAATGAGCTGTTCTCCGTCCGTGCGGGTTATTTCAACGAGGCCAAGACCAAGGGCGCCCGTAAATATTTCACCTTCGGCGCCGGTTTGCGTTACAGCATGGTGAATTTCGACGCTTCGTATATTGCCGTGCTGCCGGTGGACGGTTTGCAGGGAACCCATCCGTTGAAAAACACGGTGCGTTTGAGCTTGTCGTTCGACATCAACGCTCCTGACGCCAAGGCTTCCATTCAACGTTAGCATAACGCGGCCATGGGTATGCGGGTTGGCTTAGGTTTTGACACGCATCGCCTGGAAGCGGGCCGGCCTTTGCTATTAGGAGGCGTATCCATTGTTTCGGAACGCGGATGCGTAGGGCATTCGGATGCGGATGCGCTCATCCACGCCATTTGCGATGCGCTTTTGGGTGCGGCCAATCTCAGGGACATAGGCTGCCACTTTCCCGATACGGATCCGAAATACAAGGGTGCGGACAGCCGGACGCTGTTGCGGGAATGCTGCCGCTTGGTCAGGGGAAAGGATTGGGAAATAGTCAATATAGACAGCGTGCTTGTCATACAGGAGCCGAAAATCAACCCCTATGTGCCGGCTATGCAGAAGCAGCTGGCCTCTGTCATGGGGATAGAGGAGGAGGCTGTCAGCATTAAAGTGAAAACCTCTGAGCGTTTGGGCTTTATCGGCAGGTGTGAGGGCGTTTCCGTCCAAGCCGTTGTATTGTTGGAAAAAAATGAAAAAACTGCAGAGAAATGATTTTCAAAGTGCCGCAACAGGAACACCGTAAGTTCAATTACCAGCCGCGCTATTACCGTCCGGTAAAGCCGGATACGGAAAAAACCGCCTCCGATGCGGACGGGGAGAAGACGGCGATGCGCAACCGCATCCGGGAGGAAATGGCCCGCCAGCAAAAGCACCAGCGAGTACCCAGTTCCCGACTGATGTTGTATGTGGCACTGCTGTTTGTGTTGTTGTGGATCATGTTAAGCGTGCTTTAAAATGGGTCTTATCCGCACATTATCCCCGGTTGTTGCCAGCCAGATTGCGGCGGGCGAGGTCATACAGCGTCCCGCTTCTGTGGTCAAGGAGTTGGTGGAGAATGCTATAGACGCTGGTTCCACCAAGGTGGAGCTGGTTGTGAAGGACGCCGGAAGAACCTTGCTTCAGGTGACCGATGACGGTTGCGGCATGGATCCGGAAGACGCGCTGCAGTGCTTTGCCCGCCACGCGACTTCCAAAATCACTTCCGCGGACGATTTATACAGTCTGCACACCAAGGGCTTCCGCGGGGAGGCTTTGGCTTCCATCGCTTCCATTGCGCATGTGGAGCTGCATACGCGGACTGAAAGCAGTGAGTTGGGGACCCACCTGCTGATGGAAGGGGCGGAATGCAAACTGAACGAGGCCTGTTCTTGTGCGAAAGGCACGACCTTCCGGGTGCGCAACCTGTTTTTCAATGTGCCGGCCCGGCGCAATTTCCTGAAATCGGACAATGTGGAGTTTTCACATATATTGGATGAATTCCTGCGCATCGTGCTGGCGACACCCGATGTGGCGTTCACACTCTATCATAATGATAAGCAAATCTACGACTTGCCGAAATCCGGATTGAAGCAGCGCATCATCAATGTGTATGGGAAAAGCTACAACGAAAAACTGCTTCCGCTGCAGCAGGAGAGCCAGATTGTACGCATGGAGGGATTCCTAGGAAAGCCGGCGGCCGCCCGTAAAACAAAGGGGGAGCAGTTCCTGTTTGTGAACGGTCGTTATTTCCGGCATTCGTTTTTTCATCATGCCATCACCTCCGCATTGGAGGAGGTGCTCCCGTCGGATCATCATCCAACGTATTTTATTTATTTTGAGATAGATCCTTCAAAAATTGACGTCAATGTGCATCCTACCAAAATCGAAGTGAAATTTCAGGAGGAGAAACTGATTTATCCGTTTTTGCGGGCGGCGGTCCGGCATACGGTGGGCATGTTCAACATTTCCTCCAACATTGATTTTGAAAATGTTTCCCCCTTGGATTTCAGTATGGTACCCAGTGGAGGCACTCCAAAGCCGCCGGGCATTTCCTACAATCCGCAATACAATCCCTTTGAGCCCAAGACCTTTGCCAAGTCTGCGCCCAAGCCTTATGAGGAAAAGCCAAGCCCTTTCCGCACACAGGTGTCGGATTCCTGGCAGCAGATATATGAGACCTTACAGGAAAACACCGTCCAGGCGGCGGAGGAAAGCGAGGTGCAGCTGGCCATGCCGGTAACGGAAAACACAGAAGGGGAGGCCGCTGCGACTTCTTCCTATCCTCCTGTTTTCCAATGGGAAAACGCTTATATTGTCACCCAGGACGCATCCGGCTTGCTGCTGATTGACCAGGAAGCGGCTTCGGAGCGGGTGCTGTATGAGCGTTTTGTCCGCCAAATGGATCGCAAGGAACCTTCGCCTGTCCAGCAGCTGCTGTTTCCGGAGTCGGTGAGCCTGTCCCCCCAGGATGCGGAGACCGTAAAGGACCTGTTGAAGGAATTCAAGGGCATGGGTTTTGACATGGAGCCTTTCGGACGCCATGTGATGGTGGTGCGCGGTGTCCCCGCGGACCTGCTGGAACAGCCCATACAAAAAATCTTTGAGCAGCTGTTGGAAGCCTACAAATGCAATCAGGTTTCCATGAAATGGGGACGCAGGAATAATTTAGCCGGCTCCATGGCACGCACCATGAGTGTGAAGAAGGGGAAACCCCTGACGGCTGTGGAAATGCAGGAGATAGTCCGTCAGCTGGCGCTTTGTGAGACACCGGCGGTGGCGCCGGGTGGCGCCAAGGTGTTTGTGCGTTTCGCTCCGGCTGAAATCCAAAAACTGTTCAACGAAGGGCGGAAGGTATGAACAAGCGGAAAATCATCAACGATCCGGTCTATGGGTTCATCACTATTTCTGATGACTTGATTTTTGACCTGATAGAGCATCCGTTTTTCCAGCGTTTGCGGAATATACAGCAATTGGGTTTGAGCCATCTGGTGTACCCTGGAGCCTTGCACACCCGTTTCCAGCATTCCCTGGGAGCCATGCACCTGATGCGGGAAGCCTTGGAGAACCTGCAGTACAAAGGGGTGGAAATCACGAAGGAGGAAGCCTTGGCGGCGCAGATTGCCATTCTGCTTCATGACATCGGGCATGGGCCTTTTTCCCATCTTTTGGAAAAGACCTTTATCGTTTCCATGACGCACGAGGCCTTCACTTCCCTGTTTATGGAGGAATTGAACCGTCAGTTTGACGGCCGTTTGGCGCTGGCCATACGCATTTTTGAAGACCGTTACCCCAAACGTTTCCTCCATCAGCTGGTATCAGGGCAGCTGGATGTGGACCGCCTGGACTACCTGACGCGCGACAGCTTTTTTTCCGGTGTGGCGGAAGGTGTGGTCGGAACAGAGCGCATCATCAAGATGCTGAATGTATACCATAACGAATTGGTCGCGGACATCAAGGCCATTTATTCCATAGAGAAATTCATCATTTCCCGCCGGCTCATGTACTGGCAGGTTTATTTGCACAAGACGGTGCATGTGGCCGAAATCATGCTGGTGCTTTGCCTGCAAAGGGCGAAGGCCTTGTGGAAACGTTCCGTCGGGCTGTTTCTGCCGGAAGCCATGCAGGTGTTTTTCGAAAAGGATTACAACATGGAGGACTTCCGCGCCCAGCCTGCCTTGCTGGCGCATTACGCCAGTTTGGACGACAGGGATATATGGTATTGCCTCAAGCAATGGCGCTCCCATTCCGACAGGGTGCTTTCCGAGCTGTCGGAACGCTTGTACAGCCGCAACCTTTTCCGGATTGAAATCTCCGAACAGCCTTTCCCCCAGTCCGTTTTGGCATCGGTGCGCCGCCGTCTGAAAGAGCAGCTGTTGTATTCCGATGAAGAGGCTGACTTCATGTTTTCTTCCGGAAAAATGGGAAACCGCGCCTACAACAAGCAGGAAGACGCCATTCTCCTTTTGGACAAAGGCCAGCCCTATCCTTTGGAGTCTTTGTCTGACCATTTGAACCACCGGATGCTGTCAGAAAGTGTCAGCAAATATTTCATCATTTATCCCAAAGAGTTGCAATGAAAATCCCCTTCAAGCCAGGAACCATGATCTATCCGTTGCCGGCCCTGATGGTCAGTTGCGGGACGATGGAGACCCCCAATATACTTACAGTGGCTTGGACGGGAACCGTATGCAGCGATCCGCCCATGTGCTATGTGTCCCTACGCAAGGAACGCTTTTCCCACGCCATTATCCGGGACACAGGCGAATTTGTGCTGAATATCACCACAGAAGCCTTGGCCTATGCCACGGACTGGTGTGGTGTGAAATCCGGAAGGGATGTAAAAAAGTTTGAAGCCCTGCATCTTACGCCTGAAAAAGGGCAGTGCGTGGCGGCACCGTTGATTGCCGAGTCCCCCTTGAACATCGAGTGCCGGGTTACGGAAATAAAGGAATTGGGTTCTCACGACATGTTTATCGCTAAAGTGTTGGCGGTGAATGCCGAAGAAAAGCTTATAGACCCTTCCACCCAGGCTTTCCAGTTAAACCATGCGCGCCCCATTGCCTATTCCCACGGCAAATACTACACCTTGGGCGAAAAAATAGGGTCTTTCGGTTTTTCAGTGCAAAAGAAGCGCAAATCCCGTTAGAATGTTTTCACGGCCATCTGGTAGGTGCGGAAACCGCCCGAAAGATTGTACACGCGGGTGAATCCGTGCTGCATTAGGATACGGGAGGCGACATACCCCCTCAAGCCTATGGCGCAGTAAATGATGATATCCTTGTCCTTGGGAAGGTCTTGCAGCTGCTCCCGCAAACGGTCCACTTCCATGTTCACCGCTTCCGGAAGGTGTCCTTCCGCGTATTCCAGCGGTGTGCGCACGTCCAGCAGCAGGGTCTTTTCCCTGTCCCTGTGCAGCACGTCCTGCCATTGGACGATACGGCAGCGTCCGCTGCAGATGTTTTCGGCGACAAAACCGGCCATGTTCACAGGGTCTTTGGCGGAAGCGAAGGGAGGGGCGTAGGCTTGTTCCGTTTCGCACAAATCCGATATATCCCCATGATGCCGAAGTACTTGCGCTATCATTTCTATGCGCTTGTCCACGCCTTGACTGCCCACGGCTTGCGCGCCCCAGAGCTTTCCGTTTTCCGGATGGAACAGCAGCTTGATGTCCATCATTTTGGATTGGGGGTAGTAGGAGGCGTGTGAAGGGGAGTGGGTGTGGGAGGCCGCATAAGGCAGCCCTTCCTTCTGCAATTGTTTCTCGTTCAGTCCGA
>DBVK01000072.1:249-2592 GCA_002308135.1 Bacteroidales bacterium UBA1266 | reverse complement strand
TTGGCGGGTCCGGCCAGCGGGAGCAGCACGGGTTTCTGCAGCAGGCGGTGCGGAATCTCCACCGCGTCCCCGAGGGCGTAAATAGCGGGGTCTGAAGTCTGCATGTAGGCGTTCACCGCTATGCCGCCGGTGTCTCCGATACGCAGCCCTGCGGCTCGCGCCAGTTCCGTATTCGGGCGCACGCCCATGCAAAGCAGCACCATGGATACCTCCAGGTTTTCTCCGCTTTCCAGGGAGATGCGGAGGTTTTCCCCTTGCCTGCCGATGCCGCTCACGCCCTTCCCCAGATACAGTCCCACACCGTTGTTGTACAGCTTCTGGTGAATGAAGTTCGCCATTTCGGGATCCAGGGAGGCCATCACTTGCGGCTGTTTTTCAATGAGACTGACTTCCAGTCCGGCCATGCAAAGGTTCTCGGCCATCTCCAGGCCGATAAAGCCCCCTCCGATAATGGCGGCGCTTTCCGCCGCTTTTTCCCGGATATACCGTTTGATGTTGTCCGTATCCTGCACATCCCGCAAAGTGAAAACCCCTTCGCTTTGGATCCCAGGCCATTCCGGGACTATGGGCAAGGCTCCGGGAGAAAGAACCAGCTTGTCGTAGCTTTCCTCGTAAATGTTGCCGTTTACGCTTTCCCGCACCCGGACAAGTTTCTGTTCCGGAACGATTTCCACCGCTTCCGAAAGGGTGCGTATGTCCACGCGGAAGCGCTGGGCAAAGCCGGCAACGCTTTGGACGAACAGTTTCTCCCGTTGGGTGATGGTTTCACCGATATAATAGGGCAGTCCGCAGTTGGCGTAGGAAATATAAGGCCCTTTTTCTATCAGAATGATTTGGGCCTGCTCGTCCATCCGACGCAGCCGCGCCGCCACGCTTGCTCCGCCCGCCACACCGCCAATGATAACGATTTTACTACTCATAGGATGCATGTTTAATGGTTAGAATGTATAGGTTGCATGCAGCAACAGGCTGTTGTGCCTCAATCCGTGGACACTGTACAGGCTTTTCCCTGCCGGGCTTAGCGAATAGAGCAGGCGGAGATGCGCCCCCCAATGCCCATCACTCTGCCAGTGCAATCCGCAGACACCTCCGCATTCAAAAAAACGGTAGGTGTCGTCATTGGTGGCGTCCCAACGCTCCCCGTTCCGGCTTATGCTGATTCTGGGGGTCATATTGAAGGATGCGCCGATTTCCAACCGATAGGTTTTCAGGCAATTCCATTGGACAATCAAGGGCATGCCGATTTGGTGGAAGGTGGCATGGTAGGTGTTTAGCACCCCTTCCCCCTGTTCGTTGGCCGCTTTACAGCCTTTCTGCATATAATCCAATTCCCCTTGGAGTTGCCATTTCCCTTCCTTGATGGGCAGGAAGGCATATACGCCGGCGAACACTCCGGGTTTGTGGTAGCCCTCCATATTGTCCCCGTCCACTTGGGATGCCAGCAGGCCGAGGCTGACGCCCCCTTTGAACAGCTGGGCTTGCGCTGAAAAAGTCATGAGCAGCAGCCCGTATAGCAGCAGGTGTCCTTTACGCATGTCCCCCCTTTTTTTGAATAAACCCTTTTTCCTCAAGGTAATGGCAGATAAGCTGACGGTCAAGCGCCAGTTGCGCGCGCAGCGCCCCGGTGTCTGCGAATTTGCGGTTCCCCCGCAGAAAATGCAGAGGGGTGATGGCAACGGTTTCCCCATACAGTATGCCGTTGAAATCCAGCAGGTGCATCTCCACCCTCCGGTCTTTGCCGTCCATGGTGGGGCGCAGGCCGATATCCAGCATGCCGTAAAAGCGTCCGCCTTTCCATTGCATCACCGCCGCATACACCCCGTCTTCCGGCAGCGGTCCGGCGGTTTGCAGGTTGGCCGTCGGAAAACCTATCGTCCGTCCGATCCGGTCTCCCTGAACAATGATTCCGTGCAGTGTGGCGTACTTATCCAATCCTTGTATATTAAAATGCAAAGTTCCATAAAAATCTGATGCGGTTTTTACACAGGCGAATAAATATTTGGCAGGCTGCGCAACTTGGACTGGAAGAGCGCCCGGCAGCAGGTGTTTGCCATCCGTGGAAAAAAAAGTGCGGAAAGTTCCGTATGGTATTGAGAAATTTAGTTAATTTGTACTTTTGAATTCTACACGGAAGAATAATACTAAGTGTTTAAAAAACAAGTTCATGGAAGATAATAAAAAAGTCATTGGAAAGATTTCCCAGGTAATTGGCGCTGTGGTGGACGTCACTTTCGAGTCCCAGGAGCAGCTGCCCCGCATTTACGATGCATTGGAAGTGACCCGCGATAACGGTGAGGTTGTCGTGTTTGAATGCCAACAGGATATCGGTGAGAACACCATGCG
>DBVK01000072.1:0-190 GCA_002308135.1 Bacteroidales bacterium UBA1266 | reverse complement strand
CCGGAAGAACCATCAGCATGCCGGCCGCCAATATCAACGGGCGTCTGCTGAATGTTATCGGAAAAACCATCGATGGCTTGGAACAGGTGCAAACCGACAAATACAAAAGCATCCACCGCGATCCCCCTACCTTTGAGAACCTTTCCACTTCCAGTGAAGTGCTGTACACCGGTATCAAGGTCATTGACCT
>DBVK01000044.1:19678-23156 GCA_002308135.1 Bacteroidales bacterium UBA1266 | reverse complement strand
AAGCCAGCAGCGCGCCCTGTTTGTGAATCCCGGAACGGATGAAAGATACCAATTGTCGCTTTATTCCAGTGTATTAATCAGCAATGACACCATAGAGCTGAACAGCCCGTTCAGCATTTCCACCAAAGTGGCCAATTATGCGAGCAAATACACAGGAGCCCTTACCGTAGGGATTTATAACAGCAACGGCACTTTCATCACCTATATGGATTCAGTGTCATTAACCTTGGACTCCATGAGATACGTGAATGTGACCTTCACCACCCAAGGCATTTCCGCACTGACCGACGGGGAATATTACGCCTGCCTGTTCTACCGAAGCGGGGACCATTGGAGACTGCTCAACGGAGGAAGCTATACCAACCAGGTGAACTTCGTCATTGGGAAGGGGAAAATCAAATACGACTTATATATGTTCGGGAGCCTGCACATCAGCAACAATCCGGTAAGAATAGGCACGGCCTTCTCCTTCACGGACTCCATCATCAACCGGGACAACCGCAAATATGAAGGGAAGGTGGCTATCGCCATCTTTGACGAGGACTACGATCTCATAGGCATATTCGGTGAACGAAGCATCTCTCTCCAGACAAACTATTTTATGTCCAATCTGTCGTTCCAAGTGAGCGCCACGGAAAACAAACTGAATCCGGGCAATTATCACGCTATTGTCGTATACAAGCCAGACATAGCCGACATATGGTACATACTTGAAGAGGCCGAATACACAAACGACCTGTCCTTCCGTGTCTCCGATGGGAACGATTTCATGTTGAAGCTGTACGGGAATCTGACCATCAGCGATACCGTCATCCCCTATAACTCGGCATTCTTCACCCGGGTTTCCGTCATCAACAATGGTTCGGACGCTTTCACAGGCAATATCGCCATGTGCGTGTTTGACAAAGGAGGCAAGCTGGTGGACTCCATTCAAGTGTACCGTAACATCAGCATTTCAAGCGGACGTTACCTCAACAACACCAAATACGCCACCAACGGCCTCACTTCCCTGCAGCGCGGTGAAACCTATTATGCCAAAGTCTGCTATTTCAATACAAACACCCGTCAATGGGTAGCTGTCGACGGCGGCAATTACACCAACGCACGCGCGTTCCGTGTCATCAGCGGGGAAGCGGTAAGCGAAGCCGAAGCGGAGGACATGCGGCCCTACCCCACCCCCACACATGGTTTGATTTACCTTCCGCTGCAAGGAAAGGAACACAGCGTGAAAGTGGTTGACCAAAACGGGAAGACCATTTCCACCCAGACTTCCCATGCGGAAATCCTGACGCTGGATCTGAGCGCCCTGAGCAACGGAATTTATTTCATCCGCACCTTCGACGGTGAAACGGCCCGGACATACAAAGTCATCAAACAGTAGCCGTTCCGGATGAAACGTATACATATCCTATGTTGGCTGTGTCCTTGCATGTTGCTGTTCATGCAAGGACATTGTCAGTATATGATCAGCGGCTGGGTGAAGGACTCCCTAACCGGCAGCGTGCTGACAGGAGCGCATGTATACGATGAAACCACCGCTATAGGATGCATCGTCGGGGATGACGGGAAATACCGCCTCGTTGTCGACAGCGGGCTTCACCACCTGCGGGTCTCACATATCGGTTACCAAACCAAATACCTTCGCTTCTATACTACACAGGGCACAGGGAAAGTGTATAGGGATTTCCATCTTGTCCCCAAGGATTTCCAAGGGAAAACGGTGATTGTCTCCGACCAGCGCGTCTCCAGAACAGAGGACAACCAGATGGGCGTGATGGAACTTCACATGGAAACGGTCAAAAAAATGCCTGCCTTTATGGGTGAATCGGATGTGCTGAAAAGCATGCAGCTGCTGCCAGGTATCCAAAGCACTGGGGAAGGCAGTTCCGGCTTTCACGTGCGGGGCGGCGGCATTGACCAGAACCTGCTGCTGTTAGACAACATCAAACTGTACAATGTAGGACACCTGTTCGGTTTTTTTTCCGTATTCAACGCCGATGCGGTGCATTCCGCGGAAATGATGAAAGGGGACATTCCGGCGGAACACGGGGGCAGGCTTTCTTCCGTATTGAAAGTGAGCATGCCGAACGGAAACGACCGGCATTACATCGGAAAAGTCGGTCTTGGGCTGATTTTCTCCGATTTCTGTCTGGAAGGCCCCATTGTAAAGAACAAGGCCTCTTTTCTGATTGCCGGACGGCGCACCTATGTGGACAAACTGATACAGCCTTTTCTGAAACCCACTTCCAGCATGAAAGGGATGAAGTTTTATTTCTACGACCTGAACGGGAAACTCACTTGGAAGCCAAACCCCAAAAACCATTTGAGCCTCACTTTCTACAACGGCTCCGACGACTACGGCTTCCGCACCCAAGGCGNNTGCGGTGTCCACCACCTTCCGATGGGACAATACGGCCGGCGGCCTGCAGTGGTGGCATTTTTTCAAAAACAATGACATGCTGAACACCCAGGTGGCGGTAACGGACTACAATTTCCATACCACCATGCTGATGGACATCTACCGTTTGAACATACACTCCGGCTTGCGCGACTACCAATTCCGAAGCGATATGCACAAAGAATGGAAGGGACAGCAATGGATTGGCGGCATGGAATACATCTTCCATGATTTCGCCCCCAACCAATACGACGCCAAATCCGGAGACATCATCATGGATTTCCAGAAGCGGGAGCCTCTCTACGCCCACGATGCCGCCCTTTTCCTTTCCGATGAATTCAACATAGGCCAACGCTGGAAAGTCAAACCGGGCCTGCGCCTCTCCTATTTCCAGCACACCGGTCCCTATACACAGTACCTGTTGAACGAAGTGGGCCAAGTGATTGACACCGTCTTCTATGCGAACGGAAAACGCGTCAAGGACTATGCCGGCTTGGAGCCACGCCTCTCCCTGCGCTACATTGTGGATTCCAACAAGTCCGTCAAAGCGGCATACAACCATTGCTACCAATACGTGCAGCAGGTCTGCCTATCCTCCGTATCCCTGCCGACGGATGCCTGGATACCCTCCACCGCCGCCACCATGCCCCAGTCCTGCGACCAGATGGCCATAGGATGGTACCAGGATTTCCAAAAGCAGAACCTGCACACTTCGGTGGAAGCCTATTATAAGAAAATGCGCAACATGACGGAATACAAGGCGGGATTCTCGCCTTTCAACGAAGCCGCCTACGGCTATTCCAACCCTTACACCCAAGGCAACGGATGGTCCTATGGCATAGAGTGCTTCGCCCAGAAAAACACAGGCAGGTGGAAAGGCTGGATAGCCTATACCCTTTCCTGGTCCTACCGCCAGTTCGAGCAGCTGAACGGCGGCAAGGTGTTCTGCGCCAAAAACGACCGCCGGCACGATATCTCCATTCTGCTCTCCTATGATATCCTGCCCAAGCTGAACGCATCGGCCGTATGGGTTTACGCCACGGGAAACACCATGACACTGCCGGTTGGCTATTATTTTAT
>DBVK01000044.1:18921-19662 GCA_002308135.1 Bacteroidales bacterium UBA1266 | reverse complement strand
CGCGGCACCAACGCCTACCGTATGGAGCCCTACCATCGCCTGGACATTTCGCTGCGCTGGCAGCTGCGCCAGTCAAAACATTGCGACCACAGCCTGCTCTTCTCCATTTACAACGTGTACAATCGGAAAAACCCATTCTTTATCAGCATACAAACGACAATGGAGGGCACGGACCTGCACCATGTGGCTTTGCAAAGCCAGGCCTACCAGATGTCCCTTTTCCCCATCCTTCCGTCCATCTCCTGGAACATAGCGTTCAAATAAGCGCCTACAAGACATCCATGGCCAGGGCAGCCATGCTCACCCTGACCCCGGGGACAGCAACCAGCGACTGGGCGGCAGCCTCCATGGTGGAACCTGTGGTGACCACATCATCCACCAAAATCACATGACGCCCTTCCAAAGCGGAAGGGACAGGCACGGCAAAGGCCGAATGCACGTTTTCCCAGCGCTGGTAGACGGAACGCTTGGTTTGCGTATCCGTAGTCGTCTGGCGCACCAGCACATGGGTCCAAACCGGAATGCCCATGGCTTCCCTCATGCCCCCGGCAATCTCTTCGCTTTGGTTGTAGCCGCGCAAACGCTGTTTCCTCGGATGCAACGGGACAGGCACCAGGGCTTCCGCCTGGTTGAACACAGCATGAACACGCAAAAGTTCCCCCAGCAGGCGACCGAAATAACGTCCGATTTCCGGTCTGTCCTTATATTTCAAGGCATGCACCAAGGACTGCACACTGCCGC
>DBVK01000044.1:4541-18908 GCA_002308135.1 Bacteroidales bacterium UBA1266 | reverse complement strand
AGAGATAGGCCGCCGCCGCTTCCACCGGAACCCTTCCCCAAAACAACTGTTCCATCGGATTGGGCGAATAGCGGTGGTAATCGGTCCGGGGCAGGTGAAGTTCGCATTCCGGACAGATACAGCTTCTGTTTTTAGACAATTTCCGTCCGCAGGCATAGCAATAATTCGGATAAAACAAGGCAAGAAAATCCGTCAACCAAGGGTTTTTCATATAAAATCAACTGATTTTCAGATTGTATAAATTTGTTGTGTTATTTGTGCAAACATACGCGATAATTGAATATCTTTGTATCCTGTTTTATGAGTTTGCATAATATAAATTTTAAAAAAAATGGACGCATACAGAAACCCTTCAAATGACAACCTGAAATACAGGAAATGGAGCAATATCTTCCTGATTATCTCCATCATACTGGCCATACTGCTGATTCTCTCCCTGGTGCGCACCCGCTCCACCAAAACGGAATGGCAGGAATCGGTATCCCAGCAGGTTTCCCTGCAAAGCGAACTGGACTCCATCCTTTTCGCCTATGACCAGATCAAGAACGAATACGGCGAACTGAACGCCCAACTGTCGGAAAAAGACAGCGCTATCATGGCCCAGGCCGAGGAAATCCAAAAGCTGATCCAATCCCAGTCAGACTACCGCCGGGTCAAGAAGAAACTGGAACTGCTGCAAAACCAAGGGAAGGAATACGTGCGCCTGCTGGATTCCCTCTATGCGGCTAACGAGACCCTGACCATTGAAAACCGTAAAATCAAAACCGAATATTCCAAACTGAGCGAAGCTCACCAGCACATGACCGTGGTGCAGGATTCGCTTAACGAACGTATCCGCACCGCCTCCAAACTGAAAGCCTACGACATTTCCGTAAAGGGCGTCACCATGAAGTCCGGCGGGAAAAAGGAAGAGGCCACCGTCCGCAGCAGACGGGTGGAGAAATTCAAGATAGCCTTCACCCTGGGTGAAAATGTGATCACCGAACCAGGCAACATCAACCTGTATTGCAGACTGTCCATTCCGGACGGGAAAGTGCTGGCCTTGGGCAAGGGGGACGCCTACACCTTCGTCAACGAGGGCAAGGTGCTCCAATATACCGTCAAATCCACCGTGGCTTATGAAAACAAAGCCAAGAACGTGGTTATGTACTGGAACCTGAGGGAAGGCGACGTCGCAGTTCCCGGCACATACACCGCCCAGATTTTCACGGAAGACGAATACATCGGTGAAGCCAGTGTTACTTTGAGATAATTCAACAATCAATCCTTAAATATTTTCGACTATGGCCACAGCTATTACAGACCAGAATTGGCAGGAACTGGTAAACAACAATTCCCACGTTATCATGGATTTTTGGGCGGAATGGTGCGGACCGTGCCGTCAGCTGGGCCCTATTTTGGAAACCATTGATGACGAAATGGGCNNCGTGCGGCCCCTGCCGCGCTATCGCTCCGTTTGTGGAGGAAGCCGCTGCGGAAATGGAAGGCAAAGTGCTGATCGGGAAGGTGAACATTGATGAGAACCCTCAGGTCACCATGCAATTTGCCATCAAAAACATCCCTACCCTGATTTTCATCAAAAACGGGGAAATCGTGGACAAGCACGTGGGTGCGCTCCGCAAATCCGACCTGATGGACAAAATCAATGCCTTTCTCTAATAATTAGATGGAAGACACCCTTCAACTGACGGCGGACACCTTAAGTTTCGCCGAAACACACCACCTATCCAATGGGGAGATTGTCCTCATTGGATTTTTGGGTGTTATAGCCTTTATGCTGTTGCTGATGGCCGGTATGAAAGCGGCCTCATGGATAGCCCGCCAAAAGGGGAAAAAAAACAAGAACGCATGAAATTCACCATTCGCACCTTTAGTGTTATCTTATGCTGTGGCCTACTGGCCTGCGCATGCCGGCACAAGCCTGAAATACGGGAGGAAGAGGAGTATCTTGACTTTATCCGCCAGTTGGTGGAGGCCGCCTATAGCGAGCAAGCCGACCCCCAAGTGTTCACTGACGCTTTCGACAACGAGGCCTTTGCGGAACGCATACTGGCGCAAGGCGACCTTGCCGAAAGCGAAAAGGAGAAAACACTGGCCTTTCTGTCGGAATATTTCAAACCGGGACACCGCATGCTTGCCCGGGTGGAAGCCGGCGCTGACTACCAACTGATCCGCTTTTACATGAGCCACGATACGGCCCACGCCCTATTCCGCATATACAACGAAACCATCACCTATGAGGACTGGATCATACTCGTCCGCGACGGACGCTTCCGCATCATAGACATCAGCGACCCCATTTCCGGCATGTACTGGAGCGAGGAATGGAACATGAACACCTGCGCCTACCTGGGGGTCAGCAGCGATCATTTTCTGATCAACGAAAAACTTATCGCCATCAACCAATGGATAGGCAGAAAGGAATTCGGAAAGGCCGACAGCCTTTTCACCTGGGTGGAGCAAGCCACCGCCACAAATGCCTATGCACAGGCCTTGCGCATGAACCTGATCAGCCAAAGCCAGTCCTATGACTCCTTGCGGAGCTTCTGCGGGCAGTTCCTCCAGCGTTTTCCGGACCGGAAGGCCACCGTGGCCTTCTTCAGCCTGCAGCGCGCCATTTCCGACGGCAATATGGATAAAGTGCGTCTGCATTGCAACGAATTGATGGAAGCCCTGGGCGACGACCCCATTTTCTACCTCTACCTTGCCTGGGGGTACAAAGCCTCCGGAAACATGGACGCTTCCATGGCCATGCTGGACAAACTGATTGGAGAAATGCCCCTGCAATACGATTTCTACAATTACCAATTGGATTTGTATTACGAAAAGCGGGATGTGCAGGGATTCATACGGCAGATGGACCGCATCGACAGCCTTTTTTCCGCATCGGACGAAGACATTCCATTCTATGAAAACGCCTATCCGGCCATGCAGTCAACTCCGGAATTCAAAGCATGGAAAAAAAGGCATCAGGAAAAACTGACTAAGGAACAAGCCGCGCTATGACACACCTGCTTTGCCTGGAAACCGCCACGGAAGTGTGTTCGGTCGCCCTCTCTGCGGACGGCCGCTGCCTTGCCTGTCTGGAAGACCACAGCGGAAACTCCCATGCGGAACGGCTTATGGCGCTGACAGACCAATGCCTGCATGAGGCGGGAGTGGACAAGCGGGAGCTGCATGCCGTTTGCATCAGCAGCGGCCCCGGCTCCTATACCGGACTGCGCATAGGCACCTCGTCCGCCAAAGGCTTGTGCTATGCCCTTTCCATCCCGCTGATAGCGGTTCCCAGCCTGGAAGGCATAGCCTGCGGCGCATCCCTGGCCTGTCCGGACGAACACTGTTTCTGTCCGATGATTGACGCCAGACGCATGGAAGTGTACTACGCCCTTTACGACACCCAGGGAAATGTTTTGCAGGAAACCGGCAACCGCATTATCGACGCCCAATCCTTTGAGGCGGAAAGACGGCGGCAAACCCTGGTGTTATGCGGCAACGGCGCAGCCAAATGCCAGGCCGTGCTGCAAGGGGAAGGCATACGCTACAGCGGCACCCTGTCCTCCGCACGCTACCTGATACCGGGCGCTTTCCAACGCTGGCAACAGAAGCGGTTTGAGGACACCGCCTATTTCGAACCTTTTTATTTGAAAGCTTTCCAAGCCGGAAATCCCCACGTCAAAGGCTTGCAATAACCATGGAAAACACCTCCGGACACACGAGCACGCACCCGGCGGACGAAGCCCCTTGCCCTTATGAGCAACTCGCCCGCGAGGCATGGGAGTCCAGCGCCGAATACGACGGCACGCCCTGGGATGAGGCAGACCCCGTGGAAAGCGAATTGCGTGAAAAGAAAAAAGACCTGGTGATCCTGGCTTTGACCGACCACAGCCGCTGGGGGGACGCGGCCGTTGCCCATGCCGTGGCGGTAAGCATGATTTTCCATGCCGAACTGTGCATACTCCCCCTCCTGCCGGAAAACAAACCCTACAGCGAACGTTTGATCCACAGCCTTCACGTGGCGGAAAGCCACCACGTGCCTGTAACCTGGCAACCCTATGAGTGCCAGCTGCACCGCAACATACACCACATCGCCGCCGACATTAACGCCATGATGCTGGTCATGGGGGTGGCCTCCGAACGCAAGCAAAGCTTTTTCACCCCTCGCAAGGCCCTGCGCTGGACGCTCCCCTCACGCATTCCGGTGCTGGTGGTCGGCCAGTCGCCACCCCGCCCGGACGCCTACCGCAACATCATACTGCCCTTGGACTCTTCCGTCTATTGCAAGGAGAAAGCCCTGTGGGCCGGATATTTCCACCGTTTTTACCATGCGCACATCCACCTGCTGTACAAGCAGTACAAAGACAGATACCTGTCCGACAAACTGCAGGCGAACATACTGTTCACCGAAAAAATATACGGCAATCTGGAGATTCCCAGCACAGCGCACCCGCAAGCCGACGGCTGGGAGGAAATCGAAGGCGCCGCCTTGCGCTTCGCACCGGAAATACAGGCGAGCCTCATGGTGTGCATGACCACCAAATACCCCACTCCTGTGGATCTGCTGTTTGGCAGGCGGGAAAAAAAGTGGATGAAGCATGCGGACGACATGCCCTTCCTTTTCATCAACCAAAGGGACGATTTATACGTGCTTTGCACGTAAAACCACAGTTAGGACAAGGCGCGATTGACCACCGACGCCCTTTGAAGGATTTCTTCGTATTCGGCGGGGGACAAATCCGCGTAGAAGAAATGCACCGGATTGACTTTCTGGCCGTTTTTAATCACTTCATAATGCAGATGCACACCGGAGGAAAGGCCTGAGCTACCCATAAACCCTATAACCTCCCCCCGTTTCACCTTGCGTCCCGGACGCACATTGGCCTTGGACAAATGAGCGTATACGGTCTGGTATCCGTATCCGTGATTGATCATCACCGCAATGCCGTATCCGGAGCCGGGGCCTTCCCTGCTCACCACCCCGTCGGCAGTGGCATAAATAGGCTGTCCGCGCTTTCCAATGAAATCAATTCCCGTATGACGGCGCAAAATATGGTAAATCGGATGATAACGCATACCAAAACCGGAAATCACCTGGGGATTCTTCACCGGGGTGATTGCAGGAATGTGACGCATGCGCTCATCAGCGTGCTGCATCATATCCCAAAGCTCCGCAAAGGACAGCAGCTCCACCTGGGTGCGTGCGGTCAAAACGTCCACTTTCCTGGACAAATCATCCAGATTTTTGGGGGACACCCGTTTTTCATAGGAAACATCCAGGGTGTCCAACCAGCGGTTGCGGTCAGCCACAGGCTCGGCCTCCATCAGGGCGCGGTATATATTGTCGTCTTTCTCCTCCAAATCCTTCAGCACATGGGAAAGCAGGTTCACGCGGCGTTCCAGGTAGGCGATCTGCAGGTTGTTCTCCTCCAGTTCGCGTTTCAGGCGTTTTTCTTTGGGTGAGGTGAACACATTGGCGTACACCAGCAGACAGATCAGGGCAAAAACCAAAGCAATCCCCGAATAGGATAAAAACCTCTTCAGCTTTTGCCTGACAGAGACTTTCTCCACTTCAAACGACAGGGACTTGTGGTTAAATTTATATTTCATGCCTCACATAACGCAAAAAATTCCTTTTGCGTATATCTTTTTTTTATATTTTTGCATTCTTATTATCATGGAAATTATATACGCAAGGCTATCATGAACAACGTAAGCATTATTCCGTTTGAAAAACTCAACGACGATTTTATTGAAGGTGAGGATATTCCAAAAGGAAAAGACGAATACTTCCTTCGGGATGCGCAGACCCGGAAAGCCATCAAAATCAAAAACGGATGGCGCCATCTGACAGCCAAGGAAATTGTCACCCTCATAAAAAACAACAACATTTCGGACAATTGGGATAATGTATTGGTTTGCAATCCCTTTGACCCATCCCTGATTTCCGGGAACAATTTCCACGGGCTGGTGCGCATTGGAGCCGTCACTCACAACGTGCTGCAATACCATGACCTGCGGCTTCCAATTGGCATAACCAATTGCAACATTGTCAACTGCGACATCGGCAATAACGTGGCTCTGCACGAAGTCCACTACATCGCCAACTACATCATCGGTGACCAGTGCATATTGTTCAACATCCAGGAGATGACCACGACCAACCATGCCAAATTCGGCAACGGCATCTTGAAAAAACGGGAGGAAGAGGACGTGCGCGTGCGTATCGAGCTGATGAACGAATCGGGCGCCCGCACCATACTGCCTTTTGACGGCATCATTACCGCAGACGCCTATATGTGGGCCAAATACATTGACGACACCACCCTGCAGGAACGCCTGCAAAACATCACCCAAAACTCCTTCGATGACCGCAGGGGGTATTACGGGACCATAGGAGCCAACAGCGTCATCAAAAACAGTCTGATTATCAAAGACGCGAAAATAGGCTCCCACTGCTACATCAAAGGTGTGAGCAAAATCAAGAACATCACTGTCAACTCCAGCGAAAAGGAGCCTTCGCAAATCGGGGAAGGCTGCATACTGGTCAACGGCATTGTCGGTTTCGGATGCCATATCTTCTATTCCGTCACCGCCATACGTTTTGTCATCGGAAACAACTCCAACCTGAAATACGGCGCCCGGCTTATCAATTCGTTTATGGGCGACAACTCCACCATTTCCTGCTGCGAGGTGCTGAACAACCTGATTTTCCCTTCGCACGAGCAGCATCACAACAATTCGTTCCTCATTTCCAGTATTGTGATGGGGCAAAGCAATATCGCCGCCGGCGCCACCCTGGGTTCCAACCACAACAGCCGCACAGCAGATGGTGAAATACAGGCTGGACGCGGATTCTGGCCAGGACTGTGCGCCAGCGTAAAGCACAACTCCCGCTTCGCTTCCTACACCCTGCTTGCCAAAGCCGACTATCCGGCGGAACTGGATATCCAACTGCCCTTCGCGCTGCTTAGCAACAACACGCGCAACAACGAACTGGAAATCATGCCCGCCTACTGGTGGATGCACAATATGTTCGCACTGGCCCGCAATACCGACAAATACCGCAAACGCGACAAACGGATCACCAAAGTACAGCATATCGAATTCGACACCTATGCGCCCGACACCATGGAAGAGGTCATTCTCGGACGCAAGCTGCTGGAGATATTCACCGCCAAGGCTTGGTGCCGCGCCCATAACAAACCCTTTGAAGCCATCGATACCGCCAAATTGCGTGAAATGGGCAAAAAGCTGCTCAACGGCGACCCGAAAGAAGTCCGCAAGCTGGAAGTCCTCGGTGACCGTATGGAAAAAAGCGGCCGCAACTGCCGCATACTGAAGCCCTACGAAGCCTATCACGCCTATGGGGACATGCTGACCTACTATGGGGTGACCAACGTCATCCAATATATCGAAGACCATCAGATCACCCGTTTCAAGGATTTGGCCAAGGAGCTGGGCAAAAACCACCGCCGCCAGAAAGTCTGGATCAATATGGGCGGACAGGTCATGATGGAAAAAGACCTGGACCGCATCCGCGCGGACATCAACGCGGGCGTGCTGAACTCCTGGAAGGAGATCCACAAACGCTACGATGAGATTTGGAAACGCTACCCTACCGACAAACAGAGCCATGCCTACCTTTCGCTCTGCTATCTTCTGGAAACGGATAATTTCACCGAAGCGCAATGGAAGCACATTGTCCGGGAAGCCATACGCATCCAGCAGTACATCTGCGATCAGGTGTATGAGTCCCGCAACAAGGACTACACCAACCCGTTCCGTCATTCCACCACCCGCAACGAGGCGGAATTCCTTCACTTGTACGGACAAATCGATGAAATCGGTTTCGTGCAGCAAACCAAGGAGGACACCCAAGGCATTATCCGCAAACTGGAAAGCCTGTTATAAGCCATGCAAAATAAATATAAAAAATTAATTATCAATCATAAACAAACCATCATGAAAGTTTCACACGCATTCATCCATCAAGTGACCTTAAGTGTCCTGCTTCTCTGCGCTGCCGTAGGGGTTCAGGCACAGGCAACCTATCTCGGCAATGAGAAATTCTCATCCCGGATTCCGCAAGGCTGGAGCGTTCAGCCGCAATCCACCTCCACCGCGCCGACATGGACACCGGACACCATCGTATCGGTATCCAAAAAATACGCCATGCACGGACACGTGCCGTATTCGACGGGAGACACCGTGGAACTGGTCACCCCATACTACAATTGCAATAACTACAAATATGTGATGATCAAATTCAACCATATTTGTAAAGTGTTACCCTCCGATGTGTGCGAAGTCATGTATCAGGAGCAAGGGGTCGGTTCCTATTACCGCTGGAAGGTCCTTCCCAAGGACGCCTACCTGGGAAGCAGCGCCACCTACAACAGGAACCCTGTCTTCTCCCATGCGACCTATCCCGAATGGGAGGCTGGCGACACTTTTGCCCGTGCCGAGGACGGATGGTGGAAACAAGAGGTGTTTGACATGAGCAACTACGCCAGTTACACCACCCTGCGTTTCAAATTCATCATTCGCAAAGGCAGTTATTTCGGCTCCTTTATCGCCAACGGATGGTTTGTGGATGATTTCCAGGTGCTGGCCTCCAATTTTGCCATCCGCCCCCCCGTGGTCGAATGGATCAAGCAACTGGATGCCATCGTATACTCCACCGGCCCCTTTGTGATTGACGCTAAAGTGGCCACGCGCACAGAAGCNNNCGCCCGATACTCCATTACCACGCTTCATTCGACGGCAAGAATGTAACGGATTCCATCCCTATGACCGCTTTGGAAGGCGATTCCATATGGAGGGCCGTACTGCCTCAATTTGTATACGGCACAGACATCTCCTATTGGATTGACGGCAGGGATTCCGTCGGCAACACCGCCCGCGCTTCCAGCCACTTCATCACGCAGCGCCGCTCCTCTTATGAAGCCGCACTTTATACCTTCTATTCCCCCGATGACACCCTCCAGCCGCCAGCAAACGACATGGCTGTCATCTACACTACCGGCAATACTTCGTCCCAATTCCGCGTGCTGTATCTGGCTTCTGACATACACCCGAATGAACGCGGCGGAAACATCACCAGTATTGCCTGGTATAATGACCGTTACAACTACACCTGCCGGAGAAACCTCAAGGTATGGATGCTGGCCACCACGGACAGCCTGACTTCCGTAGGCTTTATAGATCCCCAGAAAAGCGGCGCCACCCTGGTGTTCGACAGCATCACCACAAGCACCATGCGATGGAATAACATCGTGCTTTCCCAATCCTTCCGGCTTCCAGCAGGCAAAAACCTCTATATCTTCTTTGAAGGGTACGGCGGCACCACCAGCAGCGACATCTACTGGGCTTGCAACGGCAAATTCCCTTATCGCAGCATCTACTATTACAGAAACACCTGGACAGACTCCTATCTCATTCCGCTGATGCGTTTCGGCTTCGACAGGATGAGTGATTTCGGTGACAATTCTGTTGCGCTGGCCAGCATTGACCAACCTGGAAAAGGCAGTGTGGCAGGCACCCAAAAAGTATGCATCACCCTGCAGAACAAGGGAGATAAAGAATTGAAATCCGCACGCATTGACTGGAGCGTCAATGGCGTGATGCAAACCCCTAAAACATGGACAGGCAATCTTCCCTGCGATTTTTATGACACCATCACCCTGGGCACCTACCAGCAACGCATCGGACGCTATGACACCCTGGTCGTATGGGTCAGCAAGCCCAACAACATGCAAGACCCCGTGCTGACGGATGACACCCTCAGCACCACCTCTTACGGATGCGACAGCCTGCTGAAAGGCATATATACCGTCGGAAAGGGTTCGAAATACGACTACCAGTCCCTTGCTGACGCCATGTTCAGCATCAACACCTGCGGCATAGGCGGAGACATTGAGCTTCGTTTCGCCAGCGGCATTTATAACGAAAACTGGGATTTCACCAATTTCGGCGCCATTATGGGAAATTACACACTGTCATTCAGTTCTATCGCAAAAAATGCCGACAGTGTGCGCATACGCCCCTCCGCCAATTACGCACTGACATTCTCCAACAGTTCGCGCCTGAATTTCCAATACCTGACCTTTGACGCGGATGTGGCGAAAAGCAATTGTGTGTACTTTGGCAACAATAGCCATGATATAACGATTCGCCATTGCGTACTGTCCGGATACACTGCCGCCAACAGCACCGGCACGAATTATGCGGTTATCTACAAACCGAGCAACGGCAACATCATCAACCGCGTCAACATCGTTGGCAACCAAATACTTTACGGAAGCTACGGCATTTATATGTATGGTAACGGCCAAGCCAATCCGAACACGGATATCATTTGCGACAGCAACTACATCACGGGTAACTACTACATGCCTGTGCAAATTTATTATACGCAAATAAAGTTCAGGCAGAACACTTTGCTGGAAACCACCACGGGCTATACCTATTACTATGGCGCCCGCTTCTACTATTGCAAAAACAGCCGCATCGACGGCAACCATATCCGCTCCAACTCCCTGGCAACCTATCATTACGGTCTCACCTTCAGCTATGGTGACTCCAACTCCCTGGTCTGCAACAATGAGATTATCCTGAAAAACAACAACAGCGGTGCGGTATACGGACTGTATGTGCCTAACAACTACGGTACGGTAGTGGCCAACAACAGCGTTTTCATCACCGGAACCACCACCAGCGCCTGCTACGGGCTGTACACCTATTTCTACAATTCCTACCAAGGGGTGATACGCAACAATATCGTCGTTATCGACAGCGCCACCATCGCCGGCACGGGTTATCCCCTGTATTCCTCCAGCAACACCGGCATCAACCAGTTTGACGTGGATTACAACAGCTGGTACGGCAGAAACTACATTGCCTACGTGGCCGGTGGCATCAGCACCCTTTCCGCTTTACAAACGGCGGTACCCACCGCACTGCATGACATCCGCCACAACCCCTCCTTCCGCAACCCTTCCAGCAATCGGACGGAACTGCACCTGAACAACGTGGACAAACTGATGTGTAAAGTCCAACACGGCGTAAACACCGACAAAGACGGTGAAATGCGTATCGCCATGACGGTCCGCGGCTGCTACACCGGAAAAGTGGACTCCGCTAACGGCGCTTTGGTTGCCCTTCTGGACTGGCCGGAAACCAGCCAAAAAGGTGACACCTTGCGTCCATACGTGGTCTTGCAGAACGCCGGTCTGCTCCCGCTTACCTCCGCTACCATCGGATGGAGAGTGAACAACGTGTTCCAGCCCAATGTGGGATGGACCGGAAACCTCAAAACCGGTGAAACGGACACCATCGCATTGGGAAGGTATATCACCCGCACCGGATACAATAATGTAACCGCATTCCTGAGAAACATAGGCACTTTGACGGACAAGCATCCGGAAGACGATACGGTAAGCGCGGTCAACTACAGCTGTAACCAAATACTCACCGGCAATTTCACGGTGGGAAGCACCGGCTACTTCAAAACCATGACCGAAGCCATCGACATCCTGCAGAAATGTGGTGTGGGCGGTCCGGTCACCCTGCAGATGCAGCCCGGAACCTACCAGGAGAATGTGGTCATTGGCGCCATTCCGGGAGTCAATGCCAACCAGCCGCTGACCATCACCTCCACCACCGGTGATTCCTCCTCCGTTTATTGGCTGAGGAACGACGACGCCTTCCTTACCATGGCTTCCGTGCAGGCCTCTCCGCTGCTGCTGGACGGCGCCAGGCATATCATCATCAAAAACATCACCTTGAGCGGCGTGGCCCCGAATACCACCAAGGGCTACTACTACAGCCACGGCATCGCCATAACAGGCAACACCCGGAACATAGAAGTAAGCAATTGCTACCTGCTTTCCCCGCCAAACTTCACCCAAGCCCTGACGGGCACACAACACAACGCGGTCTTCCTCAACGGAGGCGATGTGCGTGATATCCATATCCACCACTGCCTGGTGGAAGGCGGCGCCAACGGATTCTACCTCTACGGCAGCGGCTCCACCGCCCGCCTGTCCCGCATTCTCATAGAGAACAACGTCATCAGCCGGGTGGACTATTCCGCTATCTATTCCTACTATGTGGACTCCCTTACCTTCCGTGACAACATTTCCACGCAGCGGGAAGGCAACTTCACCCCCAGCAAAGCGGAAATCATCTACGCCTACTACACCAACGCGAACATAATCAACAACATCTTCCGCTTTGCAGCGGTCAACCGCGGCATCTATGCCTACTATTTCGGAGACACGACCAAAGGGTTCTGCATGATCGCCAACAACGAATTCAGCAGCAAAATCACCGCCAACAACGGATGCGGTATCTATTGCGGAACCTATTCCTACATGAAGCTGTACAATAACTCCCTGGCTTTTGAATCGGACTTCGCCGATGCCTACGGACTCTATTGTGCAACCACCATACGGTACGCGGATGTGAAAAACAACATCTTCTTCATGCGTTCGACCAAAAACAACACCTACCCTGTCTATCTCAGCAGCACAAACTACCTGAATTATTTCAAATTCAACTACAACTGCTATCGCAACGAATACCCGAACCAGGCGAATGTCGGCTATGTGGGCGCGCCCAAGACCAGCCTCGCCGCATGGCAGNNGCAGCAGACGGTGAAGAACGACACGGGATCCGTGACGGTGCGTCCGGACTTCTCCGACCTGAACTCCAGCTTGGAAGTGATGGATAGCATCGGCATCTCCTGCCCGACCCTTCCGAACCTGCGCTATGATATACGCAACAACACCAGGGACAGCGTCAGCACCAACATGGGCGCCTATGAATTCACGCCCCTGCCTTTGGATTTGGCCATCAAAACCATCGTTTCCCCCAACCTGACCGCCTCCACTTCCTCCCAAACGAAAGTATCCGTCCTGCTGACCAATGTCGGAAGCTCAACCGTGACTTCAGCATACATCGGATTCTCGCTTAACGGAACGCATAAAGGCACCTATTCCTGGAAAGGGCAGCTAGCTTACATGGACACCATCACAGTCACCATTGGCAGCACCTCCTTCCCCAGCGGCGCCAACCAATTGACGGTTTATTGCTTCCAGCCCAACAACGGAGCCGACGGAAACCGCGGCAACGACACGGCCAGCACCACCATCTACGGATGCAACTCCGCCATCAGCGGATCCTTCAGCGTCGGTTACAACCAAGCGGATTTCACCACGGTTGGCGAAGCCCTGCAGGCTTTGCAGTACTGTGGCATGAACGGTCCTGTGGTGCTGAATATCCAAAGCGGCACCTACGGCGCCTTCAGCATGGAGAACTTTGACGCCGCCACCGCGCAGAACACCCTGACCATACGCTCTGCCACCGGCCAACGGGCGGATGTCATCTTCACCGACATGTACGCCTGCAAACTGTCCAATGTGAAAAATGTCTTCTTCCAGGACATTTCCTTCCATGGCTCTGTGGTGGCTGTGGAAATGGGCGGCTACATGGAAAATGTGGAGTTCAGGCATTGCAACCTGTACATCCCCAGCAATGTGGACCACAATTCCTACCGCACCATCAACTACGAGAACACCAGTAACAACAACAACTATTTACGCGATGTACGCTTTATCGCGAACGATATCCGGGGCGGGTATTACAACTTCTACCTCTATTATCCGGCCGGATCCACCGCCAACCTTGTGCACGACGGTCTGACCATCGACAGCAACACCCTGTCCTACTCTTACTACTATGGCGTCTACATCTATTATTATAGCCGGCTGAACAGTTTCTCCCACAACACCGTCACCAACGGCAGCAATGCGGAAACATTCTACGCCTTCTCTTCAACCTACTACTCCAGCATTGACCGCATGGAAGGCAACCGGATAAAACTGAACAACAACAACAATGCCTACGCTTTCTACCTGATGTACTACCAGAACTACGCCACCTATCATGCACAATCGGCTTTGCTGGCGAATAACGAGATCATCCTGAGAGGGAACGGATCCAAATACGGCATCTACCTGAGCAATGCCAACGGAAACTGGGACATTGTGAACAACTCTGTATATGTGCAGGGAAGCAGCATAGGTTACGCGCTGTACAACGACAACACCAACTCCACCTGCCAGGTCAACATTGTGAACAACCTGCTGGCCGGTGACTACGCTGACGCATATCCGCTGTATATCCCCAACACCACCAGCATTTCCACCAGCTATGGGAAATGCGATTACAACAACTATTCCTCAACGGGTAACTTCCTGGCCTATATTGGCGCTAACAAGAGCAGCCTTGCCGATATACGTAACGCCAATATGCAGCAGAACCTGCATTCCACCGCCAACGTTCCCGTATGGAAGAACGGCGGTTTTA
>DBVK01000044.1:0-4531 GCA_002308135.1 Bacteroidales bacterium UBA1266 | reverse complement strand
TACCCCCTGCCGTACCGATTACAACGTGCTTAGAGACATTAACGGCACCATACGCTACACCAATACGGCCATGGGCTGCTACGGCATGGAACCCGACTCCAACGACGCTTCCCTGACAGCCTTTGTCGGTCTGAGCTCCATCACTTCCGCTGCAGCGGCTCCCCTTTCGGTGGTCATCACCAATGTCGGTTACAACAACATCACTTCCGCCCGTATCGGACTGGACATTGACGGTATAAACCGGAAAAACGTGAACTATCAGCCCGCCAAAGCCTTGGCTTACCTGCAAAGCGACACCGTACTGCTGGATCAGCTCTCGCTCTCCAACGGACCGCACACCTTTACGGCTTACGTCACCATGGTGAACGATTCCAACCAGATCAACGACACCATTACGCACATGCACAACATCTGTTCCCGTTCCATCGCCGGCACCTACCGCATCGGCAAATCCTCTTTGGCGGACTATCCGGTTGAACAATTGGACAGCCTGTTTGCCAGCATGAACCATTGCGGAGTCAGCGGAGATGTGGTGTTGGCTTTCGAAAGCGGCACCTACAAGACCGGTTTGATTGACCTGTCCAAAGCGGCCAGCGCCATGAGCGGCTATAAGCTGACCCTGACCTCCCTGGCGGGCAATCGCGACAGTGTACTCCTCTACCGCGACACCAACCTGCTGATTATCGGAGAGAACAAAAACGTATGCATACGTGACCTGAGTCTCCGCACCACTTATGGGAACACGATAGACCTCAAAGGAAACAGCGAGAACATCGCGCTGCTGCATAACAACATCACCCAGTCCTTCTCCAAAAATGCGGACGACAACCTCATTTTACAAACGAACCAACGTCCGGTCAACGGGCTCCAAATCACTGGCAACAATTTGAAGGGAGGATACTACGGCATTTACCTTTACGGCATGTCCTCCACCTTGCTGAACAACAACATCCGTATCGACAGCAACCGTTTCACAAGGCAGTACGCCTATGGGGCTTCCGTCGAATACTGTGACCTCCGGAGCTTCTGCGACAACGAGATGATCATGGACACCACTGTTGACTATTGGAACGGTCTTTATGCCTATGGTTGCAGTGCGGATCAGATAGACAGGAACACGTTTGACGCAACCAAGTCCTCGATAGCCAACCTTACGCTCGTGGTGCTGAATTACATCAACTACTACATCAACACCTACCCCAAGGCACACATGGCCAACAACCTCCTCCTTGCAAACAACATCAGGAACGCCAACGGCATGGAAGCCTACAACGCCCACATGGGCATTTACCACAACACGGTTTACATGACGGGTAACGGTACCGGATATGCCTACTACGGCTACGGAGAGAGCGGATATGAAGCCGATGTGAAAGGCAATCTGTTTGTCTGCCAGTCCAATCAGACGGCTTTCTATTACTATGCCACCAATGGGGTGACCATGGATTACAACAACCTGTACAACCAGGGTGGGAAAAACCTGATTTACTATACTAACACCTACCACCAAAACAATCTGTCGCTGGTCAACGCCACCGGACAAAACGCGAACGGCGGAGACCATGCGGTTGTGTTCGAACAGGCTCCCCAAAACATGAAGCTGAAAGAAGCTGTCTTCCTGCTGATGCCAAACATCGGCATCCATTCGGACAAGGAAGGCTCCCCCAGAAGCGAACTGACCTCCATGGGCGCCTACCAGAGCGAACTGCATAACATTGACGCTGCGCTGAAAGACTTCGCCACCACCCGCCTGAACCAAAACCAGGCGCCGGTCTCCGTCACCCTGATGAATGTAGGTAAGGATACGCTCACTTCGGCTACCATCAACTGGACCTTCAACAATGTCCAGCAAACGGCTGTCCCTTGGACAGGCAAACTGGCCTTGGGCGCTTCCGTCACCGTCCCCCTGGGCAATGTAACACCCGTGTTCGGCAGCATTAACCGCCTGGTTGCATGGGTCAGCCAGCCGAACAACCGCACTGACGCTGACCACAGGAACGACACCATCGCCTATGAGGAATACGGATGCCAGGGACGCCTTGCCGCCGGCACCTACACCATTGGCGGAAACAACCCGAATTACGCCAGCATGGACGAAGCGCTGCTTGCACTATACACCTGCGGCATTTCCGGACCTGTTGTCCTGAGTGTCCGCCAGGGAACCTACCCCGCTTTCCGTATAGAGGAAACCATCTCCGGAAGCAGCCGTACAAACACCATTACCCTCAGGGCTGAAAATGGCGCCAGCGTATGCTTCGATGGAGGCGCTGCCACCCCGTCCGTCTACATCGGCAACACCGCCGACTGGGTGTTTGAAAACATTGTGTTCGGCAATACCCAAAACGGCAGAATCGGTGTGCAGTTAGAAGGAAGTCCGGATAACATCACCTTCCGTCACTGCGAACTGCTCTCCAGCATCACTGCAACCAGCAGCAGCAACATGGCTGTAAACATCAACAACCAGAACAATAACGCATGTCCGACCAATGTGCGCTTTATCGGCAACCTCATCCGAGGCGGCTACTACAACATGTACCTCTACTACTCCGCCTCCATTTCGGACAACCTGCCGGCAGCATCCATCTATGTGGACAGCAACAATTTCCGCGATGCGTATACCTACGGCATCTACAACTACTATTATTCAGCACTCAAGGAAGTCACCAACAACACTTTCACCAACCGTACCGTAAACGCCACCTACTACGCACTGTACTCGGCCTATTACGCCCATTGGAAACGGATAGAGAACAACCGTATCCAAATAAACAACAACACCACTTCCTATGGCATTTACCTGTACTACTACCAAAACTACAGCCAGACTTCCTATGCTTCCGTATGCAACAACGAAATCCAAATCACCGGCCAGTCCGGCACACGCTACGGAATCTACGCCTACTATCCTTACGGAAACATGGCGCTGCAGCATAACAGCATCTACTTGGAGAGCAAGAACAGCACAGCCTACGGCATCTATCTCTACAACTCCACCACGACGTACAAGCTTGACGCCACCCGTAACATCGTTTACGCAAATGCGGTGACCAACTATCCGCTTTACTTTGCCAATACGAATTATACCGGCACAGGATACGGACTGAGGGCTTACAACAACCTGTATTCGGCCACCGGCGTAGCCTACGCGGGCGGATTGATTTCCACGGTGGCTGCACTGCAAACAACCACCAAACAGGATTCCCATACCGTCAGTCTGCAGCCTGTCTTCCTGCCAGGGAACACACTGGAGATTGACCGCTACGAAGGCTTCCTCTGCCCCATGGTGAACAGCGTGCAGAAAGACATTCTCGGCTTCCAGCGGACTCGCACCACGCTTATGGGCGCCTACGGAGCCCGTATGGAGGAAGGGGTCAACCTGAAGGCGGAAAGCTTTGTGTCGCCCCAGCCTATCGCTGACATTATCTGTTACGATGACTACACACCGGTATCCATTGCCATCCGCAGCAACGGACGCATCAATCCGGATTTCAGCAAATCCCCTTTGCGCATATCCCTGGATGTGACCGGCGCCATCAATTATCATTTTGACACCACCATACGGACCGGCACCATGGCTCCGCTGACCGTGGACACCATCAGTCTCTGCATTGTGCCCACCATGAACAGCGGCTCATACCTGTTCCGCGTCCAAGTGACAGACACTTCCGATGTGCTGTACAGCGACGACACCTTGAGCATGCTTTACCGTGCCCATAGGGTGGAATTGCCTTATGACATCGATTTCTCCTCCCGTCCGGACGAGTTCGTCAATGCGGTGCTGGCCGGAAACGAAGGATGGCGGATTGTGAAAGGAAGCGGCACACAGCCGAGCATCGCCCCCGCTTTCGGCACGGGACAACTGGAATTCGCCGGAGCCAATGAGCCGGGCGCTTTCGCCAACGCCATCTTCAACGCGGTGAACATCCAGAACTGCCACAACCCCAAACTCAGTTTCTGGTATGCCCACACGCCTACCGACAAACGGGATCTGACCATTGTGCTGGCCACCACAGACGGCGGCGCCACCTTCACAGAAATCGGCCGTATCACGGCTGCCGACAGCGTCACCTACTGGAAACAGTACGACATTGACTTGAGCCGCTTCTCCAAAGCCACCTGCCTGTCCATTATTTTCCAAGGCATGAGCTTCGGAGGATGCAACCAAAGCATAGACCGTATCCGCATTACTGCCGAGAAGGACGCCTCCATCCATTTCCTGCCTATAGACAGGTCGAATCTAGTGGCCTGCGAAAGCACGCCTACGGATATCAAAGCGGTGGTGACCAACCATTCCAAGCTGAACATTGACCTGACCAACGACACCATACATTTCCGGATTACCGGTGCGGTCAATTACAGCAACGAACTTGTTTATAACCGCAAACTTTCCGCATTTGAATCGGATACCTTCCTGATTGGAAAATCCAATTTCGAAACCAACGGCGCCTACTACTTTGAAATCTTCATGCAGCCCAGGGATGAGGACAGCTCGGACGACACCCTGCGCGACTCCTCCATCATCATACACCAG
>DBVK01000017.1:33121-35362 GCA_002308135.1 Bacteroidales bacterium UBA1266 | reverse complement strand
TCGTTCCGATAAGCCTTCAAGCCACAATTGAAGTCGTGCAACTTAATACCCGACATCCTACGTGTGGTCCAATTGAAGAACTTCGAAGGGATGTTTTTGGCAATCTTGGAGTCGTAACGCACCTTCTTCCAACCCGAAACAAGGTCGTATCCCTCTTCCTTGATCATCTTGTAGAGTTCGGGGATTTCGTCGGGGCTGTCCTGAAGGTCGGCATCCATGGTGATGACCACATCGCCTTGCACAGCCTCAAAACCGACGTTCAAAGCCGCTGACTTCCCATAGTTCCGCTGGAAGCGGATGCCGTGTATGTTGGGGTTTCCCAGTTGCAGACCGCGGATAACCTCCCACGATTTGTCAGTGCTGCCGTCATCCACCAGAAGCACTTCATAGGTGAAACTGTTTTCCTGCATCACGCGGGCAATCCACGCGCACAGTTCAGGTAGGGATTCCTCTTCGTTAAACAGAGGGACAACAATGGAAATGTTCATTATGCGTAAACTTTTGATGCTGCAAAAGTAATAAAAAATACAATAGGCGGAGGGAAGATGTTGCAATTTCCTTTATCTTTGCACTTTGGCGTGCCGCGCTGAAGGTGTTGGCGCAACATTTTTAATAACAGCAATATAAAATAGAACCACATGGTATCCTATGCGTCGGATGTAGAGGCTGTGCAGGTTTTTACAGAGAAATACAATTGTTTAAGGGAAGAAGTCGGCAAGGTGATTGTCGGACAGGATGAAGTCTTGAAAAACATTCTGATTACGATATTCAGCCGGGGGCATGTGCTGCTGGTCGGTGTGCCGGGTCTGGCCAAGACCCTGATGGTGACAACCATAGCCAAAACATTGGGTTTGTCCTACAACCGCATACAGTTCACTCCGGATTTGATGCCTTCGGATATTATGGGTACGGAGATTCTGGACGAGCACCGGAATTTCAAATTTGTGAAAGGTCCGATTTTCTCCCATATAGTGCTGGCGGATGAAATCAACCGCACCCCGCCGAAAACCCAGTCTGCGCTGTTGGAAGCTATGCAGGAACGCAGTGTTTCCGTGGCGGGCGAGACCAGGCCTTTACCTGACCCTTTTTTTGTGTTGGCAACGCAAAACCCTATAGAGCAGGAGGGTACATATCCTTTGCCTGAAGCCCAGTTGGATCGTTTCATGTTTAATATCCATTTGGATTATCCGGCCTTTGACGAGGAAGTGGATATTGTGAAAGGCACCATAGGCGGAGCAATGTACGAACCACAGCAAGTGATCAGTGTGGAGGAGATAATGTATTTTCAGCGTTTGCTGCAACGGATTCCCGTGGCGGACAATGTGTACCGCTATGCGGTGCGTTTGGCCGTGCTGACCCGTCCGGGTATGCCCTCGGCACACCCGTGGGCGGACCGATACCTGGCTTGGGGAGCCGGCCCGCGCGCTTCCCAGAACCTGATTGTGGCCGCGAAGTGCCATGCTGTGCTGGCTGGAAAACTCTCTCCCGATATAGAGGATGTGAAGGCGATTGCTTTTCTGGTGATGCGCCACCGCATGGTAAAGAATTACCGTGCCGAGGCGGAGAACATTTCCATGGAAGCCATTGTCGATGANNCGATGCTTCGGTAAGCCGGGTGCGCACCGTGGGCGGGAAAAAGGAGATTTTTGACCCTGTCCGCAGGCGTTATGTGACGCTTACACCGGAAGAGTCGGTGCGGCAGTCCTACCTGATTTACCTGATGCAGGCGCTGCATTTTCCAAGAATATGTCTTTCTGTTGAGAAAAAGGTGGTTTACAACGGTTTGACCCGCCGCTATGACATTGTGGCTTACCGTCCGGATGCGGAGGCGCTGCTGCTGGTGGAATGCAAGGCAGAGCAGGTGGCTTTGTCCGGAGACACCCTTTACCAGGCTGCGATGTACAATCATGAGCTGCAGGCGGATTTTGTGGTTTTGTTCAATGGGGTGAGCCAGTTCGTCTNNCCGTCGGGAGGCGCAAGGCTATTGTCCTGTCAGCTCCCTTTCCGAATACAAGGATATGCTGGCGCAGTCCGATGCGCTGCGGCAGGGGAGGCGTAAGGGATAAAGGCGGTCTCCTTGCATTTGATGCAAGTTTTTTTTCGGAATGCTGATCCAATGTTCGTAAAAAGAGTAATTTTGCATTTTGTAAGCCGTCAGGCTAAATAAAGACACTAAAAAAAAGAGATATAATGCAGCAAAAACCTACACTTTTGGTATTGGCCGCCGGAATGGGCAGCCGT
>DBVK01000017.1:27227-33115 GCA_002308135.1 Bacteroidales bacterium UBA1266 | reverse complement strand
AGCCGTTATGGCGGACTCAAGCAGATTGACCCGCTGGGTCCGAATGGTGAAACCATTATAGACTATTCCATTTATGATGCGCTACGCGCCGGTTTTGGACGGGTGGTGTTTGTCATCCGCAAAAGCATTGAGGCGGATTTCAAGGAAATGGTTTTCAACAAATACAAAGGCCATGCCGATGTGGATTACGTGCTACAGGAGCTGGACAGCCTTCCCGAGGGCTTCCAATGCCCGGCCGAACGGACCAAACCCTGGGGTACCGCTCATGCCATACTGATGGCGAAAGATAAAATCAATGGTTTTTTTGCGGTTATCAATGGGGATGATTTTTACGGAACCCATGCCTTCCAGACCATGGCCGATTACCTGCGTTCCCTTTCCGTTGAAAAGGACACTGACATGTACAGTATGGTGGCTTACAAGCTTTCCAACACCCTTTCCGAGAACGGCAGCGTCTCCCGTGGTGTGTGTCAGGCGGACACCAATGATTTCCTGACCGGAGTGCGTGAGTTTACGAAAATCGCCCGAACGGATGCGGGGATAGCCAATGCTAACGAGGATGGCACACGCACACCGCTGGCTCCTGACACCTTGGTATCCATGAATTTCTGGGGTTTCCATTCCTCGTTATTTGCGCATATTGAGCGTATTTTCAAGGAATTCCTTAAAACAAACCTAAACCAGCCCAAGTCGGAGTGCTATATTCCGAGCGTGGTGGACGAGCTGATCCATAGGGGCGAGGCAAGGGTGAAGGTGCTGAAGACCGATGCCGTTTGGTTCGGAATCACCTATCAGGAGGATCGGCCGGGAGTGGTGGAAGCTTTCCGCAAACTCTATAGGGAGGGCGTATATCCCGAACACCTTTGGTAGGGCTGAATTGTCTGATTGTTAGTGTTGTCCTGGTTCAATGTTTCTGCGAAGGCGTTTGCAGTAGCAGGTGGTTATGTTTTTTTTGTCAGGGATATCAGAACGTTCATAATTGTTCTATCTGTGCTGCAGAAAGTCCTGTCATCTGCTGTATCTTTGCCGTTTCCATTCCCATTTGCTTCATTTTGAGAGCAATTTCCCTGGCCTTTTCTGTCTCTCCTTCTTTCCGTCCTTCTTTCCGTCCTTCTATTCTTCCTTTCTTTATACCTTTCTTTATTCCTTCTTTTATTCCTTCTTTTATTCCTTCTTTTATTCCTTCTTTTAATCCTTCTTTTTTACCTGCTGCTATTGCATCTTGCTTGGCGGTTGTGATGATGTTGTTCCAGTCATTATGAACCATGAAATTAACGTAATACTTCTTCTGCTCTTCCGGAGAATAGAGGGCAATCTCCGCCTGCTCAAACAGACGGCGGAACACCTGTTCCTGCAGCTCCGGCGGACGTTCCATCAATTTGGGCAGATTGCTGAGCACATACAGCCATTTGTCCAATAATGTCTCCAACTCATGGACGCTCTTCTTGAATTTGGGCATTTCCAAGTAAATAAAAGTGAGCTTGTCAAAGAAGACATGCTTGTCATCCTTGTCCATCAGTTTCACCACATGGTGCATGCACTCCGGACTGTACTCATCATCGGGAAACACAAAATTCAAGATGCCCACCATATAGACCCGCTGAAGTTCAAAATCCCACCATTCCCCTCTGTTGGCCTGTTCCTGGATAGGGAAAGTGGCATAATAGACGCTGCGGTCTTTGTAGAACCGCTGGAACACGTTCTGCATTTCCACAATGAACTTCTCCCCACGGCTGTTTTCGCAGTAGACATCAAAGATGGAGCGTCTCGCCTCGCGGTTTATGCCGAGCCGCTCACTGTTGAGGTATCTGATGTCGGTTATTTCCCGTTCCTCCTCTAAAAGCGCATTCAGAAAACCAATGAGCAGCTCTTTGTTGAACTCTGTGCCGAACAGTTTTTTGAACCCGAAATCGGTGTAAGGGTTGATGTACTTTGCCATGTCTGATGTTTTCTTGCCATTTTTTTCTTTTTTCTTTTCATTTTTCATTTTTCTCATTTTCAATTTCAATAAGGATTAGCGTTAAAAAAAAGTTGTGTCCCGTTCCCGCGGGAAACTGCTGCAAAGATAGCTGCTTTTTGGATAAGAAAATCCTTTTTCAGGAAAAAAAAAGAAAAAAACGTGTGGTAAAATGAGGATCGTTCAGTGACCCTATCGCAGCAGCCCGCAATCAAAACGTGGGCGTTACGAAGTTTTCCATGCGGCTTTCTCCATGTGGCATGCTGTTACGCTGTTGCCATTTCTCAGCCATGATGCGTGTCTAGAATGTCAAGTTCCAGTGCAGGCTCCACAAGAAGGGGAGCTGGTATATTTTCTCATTAGTCTTTCTGCTGACGTAGAAGATGTTGGTGTAATTGTACAAATTAGTGGCCCCAATTCCAATTTCGGAACGGGAATGCTCCGAATGTATGAAGGTGCGGTTAATGTTCATGTCCAGGCGATGGTAGGACGGCATCTGCCCTTGGTTGAGGTCATCCAAGGCAATGCCTAAGGCCTCGTTGCTTGTCAGTATGTGGGAGTGCAAATCGTCCAGGTTGATGAGGGAGGGGTAAAAGGCCTTTGTCAGGGTGAAGGGGAATCCGGAACCGTAATTCCAGCGGAGGTTGGCGTTCCAGCGTTGGTTTTTCCCCCATCGGTAGGATGCTGTGGCATTGAGGTTGTGCCGGCGGTCGAAGTGGGTGCGGTAAGTGATGTTGCCATCGTTGCGTTTCACCCAGTTCAGGGAATAGACCACCCATACGTACAGCTGGTTGTTGTCGTATTTCAAGGAAATGTCGCCACCGTAGGATTTTCCGGTTTCCAGTAGGAATTCGTCATCGCTTTCAAACATTTGGTAGCGGTTGATGTTGGTCAATTGGGAGAAATTTTTGAAGTATGCTTCCATGTTGGCCAGCAGGTTTTTCCCAAGGTCCAACTCCACGCCGCCCACAAGGTGCTGTCCTTTCTGCAGGCTGTTGCGCAGCTTATGGCCGGAAAGGCTACTTGCTTCGGGAACGGTAAGGAAACCGTAGAAAAGGTTGACCACATCCTGGTCAGAAGTGGCGCCAATCAGGTTCTGTGAATACAGACCACTGGCGATTTTAAAACGCATCCGTTTGGTTGCCAGATATTTAGCTGCAAAACGCGGTTCCAGGGAGGTCGCGTTTTGGGAGGCGTAATTATCCAGGCGCAGTCCCGGTTCAATGATCCAATGCGGCAGATGCCATTTGTATTTGGCGTAAATGGCAATCTCGCTGTTGAAGGTGCGCTGGCTTCCGTCCACTCCCAAGGCGTTGGTGTAATCATAATTCACCCAGGTGCCGGTCAGGTCGAAACCGTAGTTGAAGACATTTTGTCCAAGGTGGTAGGAGAAATTGGTGGCAAAAGTGAAATCGCTGATGCTGCTGTTCCGTCCGAATTCATGCACCTCATCCAGCCCCATACTGTAGTTGGAGTATGCCATGGTGCCGTCTATCACTTGTTCGGATTGGGCTGGAATCATCATGAAATTGGCACCCGCCCCCCAGGAATTCCAATGGTAGGTGGCGATTTCCGGATAGTGCACCCGGTCGTTGAAGCTGAATCCGAAAAGATGGATGTGGTTGGTTTCAGAAGTTTCTACAGAGATTTTCCCATAGCCGTCAAAATAGGTGTAGGGCAGCCCGTCCGACAGGACGTATGGATATAGGTGGCTGGCAGTCTGCTCCAGGTAGGAGCCTTTGACAGAGGTGATGAAGGAAACATTAGATGCTTCTTTCGTATGGGGTTTGCGCAAAGGCCCTTCCAGCATGAGCTTGGCTCCAAAGGTGCTTGCGTCCATTTTGCCGCCGAAACGTTTCTTGTTGCCGTTGCGGGTGCGGACATCCATAATGGAAGAGGTTCGTCCGCCGTATTCGGCATTGAAACCGGCCGTATAAATGTCGGCATCCAGCAATATGTCCGTATCAAAAATGGAGAACAGGCCGATGGAATGGAAGGGGTTGTAAATGGTCATGCCGTCCAGCATGGCTTTGTTCTGTATGGGCGTTCCGCCCCGGACATAGAGCTGTCCCCCTTGGTCCCCGGTGGAGACAATGCCGGGAAGCACCTGCAGGTATTGTGCCAAATCGGGTATGCCTCCGACGGAAGGCAGTTGGGTGATCTGCTTGGGAGCCACGTACTGCACTGCCGCCCGGACTTCGGTAGCGTTTGCCATGCGCTCGGCGGTCACTATGGCTGCACCCAGCCGGTGTACAGAGGCTTTCAGCCGGTAGGTGTGCTGTATGATTTCGCCATTGCGTATGCTGACAGCGGTGTGCAGCGAGTCATAGCCCACACAGCTGATGCGCACTTGGTGTCTTCCTTCCGGAAGGCGGTTGATGGAAAAGAATCCGTTCTCATCGCTGACAGTGCCTTTCCCGGTTTCCATCAGGTAGATGGTGCAGTAGGGAATGGGCTCGTCGGTGTCCGTATTGCGCACGTGACCCCGGAAAATCCCCGTTTGGGCCTGTATCATGTGAGGAAGCAGGCAGCAAAGCAACACGAGTGTTTTTGCGGTTGTTTTCATTCTGTCAGGTGAAGTCGAAATCAATGTGAAAGGAATAGCTGGCGAGGATGGCGGCGTGCTGTTCCGCATCCTTCACATTGGTGTCGCATCCGTTGGCCACCCATTCTTTGTTGATGTATAGCGATATCACATGATATATTTTCCCGTTGTAACGCACTGTCTTGTTTGGTTTGAAGAAGACATCCGCCTTGTTTTTCTGAGCCCAGGCCATCAGTTTCCCTTTGTGGTTGGGATTGCTTGCGCTGATGGTTTTGATACTGCTCTCCAATTGGTTCAATTGCTTTAATATCAGTTTTTCTGTAAAAGCGTAGCCTTTCACGGTGCAGATAGCACCCACCATTGCTTTCAGAATATCGCTGTGAATGCAGTCTCGCAGCATCAGGAAGTCTTCCTTTTGGCTTTCTGGTGTGAAACTGTCCAGTTTCAATCGGTGCGCTATGCGTCCCAGATAGGCGTGATGGGAGATGCGTTCCAGCATGTCCTCCAAGGCGGGGACAGTGGCATAGGGATATTTTTGGAAAAGGTAGGAGGCAAGCACATTTTGCAGGGTATGCCCTCCGGCAAACACCAGCCTTTCGTTGTTCGGTTTGCGGTTTTCTCCGGTATTGGAAACCCAAACCAGGCGGAACAGCGCCAGGTATTTCTCCGACACGCGGAATCCGCACAATTGGCGGATAAAGTCCCGCAACGCTTTATCGGATACGGTTTCCTGACGATTATTCCTCATATTTCTTGAACAGGAGGGAGGTGTTGTGTCCGCCGAATCCGAAGGAGTTGGAAAGCGCGTAACGGATGTCTCTTTTTAACGGCTGATGACGCACAATGCACATGCGGGCATCGATTGCTTCATCCACGTTCTCCACATTGGTGGTGTGAGGAATGATGCCTTCTCGCAAGGACATCAGGGTGGAGATGGCTTCTACGGCGCCGGCGGCTCCGAGCAAGTGGCCGATAGTGGACTTGTTGGATGTTAGCGCAATATGGGGAGTATGTTCCCCGAAAAGGGTGGAGATGGCTTTCATCTCCGACAAATCTCCGACGGGAGTGGAAGTCCCGTGCGTGTTGATGAATCCCACGTCTTCCGGATTGATACCGGCGTCTTCCAAAGCATAGCGCATGGAAAGCGTTGCTCCATAACCATCGGAATGGGGCAGGGTGATGTGGAAGGCGTCCGCTGACAGCCCCACACCGACAAGTTCCCCCCATATGGTAGCCCCCCTGCGTTTGGCGTGTTCGTATGACTCCAGAATCAAAGCTCCTGCGCCTTCCCCCATGACAAAACCGTCCCTGTCTCTGTCAAAGGGGCGGGAAGCCTGCTGAGGGGCGTCGTTGCGTGTGGATAGTGCGTTGGATGCGTTGAACCCG
>DBVK01000017.1:19032-27206 GCA_002308135.1 Bacteroidales bacterium UBA1266 | reverse complement strand
CTTCGGCTCCACCTGCCACAATGGCGTCCGCTTTACCTATGCGTATATAGGTGAATGCGTCGGCAATGGCGTTGGCTGAAGAAGCGCACGCGGAGGAGATGGAATAGTTCATCCCCATATATCCGTGGCGTATGGAAATATGTCCGGATGCGATGTCCGAGATGACGCGGGTGACAAAGAAAGGGGACAAACGCGGATCCTCCAGATCCAAGTCTTTGGCTTCGTGGTAGAACGATCCGCAACCGCCCATGCCGGTACTGAAAATCACGCCCACGCGGCGCTTGTCTATATCATTGTTGTCCAAGCCGGCCATCTGTATGGCCTCGTCCGAAGCGGCAATGGCGAACTGGGAAAACAAATCCATTTTCCGGGACTCCTTTTTGTCCGTATACTGCAGAATGTCAAAATCCTTGACTTCGCAGGCGAATCGGGTCCTGAAATGGGATGCGTCAAAACGGGTGATGGGCCCGGCGCCGCTTACACCCTCCAACAAATGCTTCCAAAAGTCAGGGAAGGTGTTTCCAATGGGTGTAAGGGCTCCTAGTCCGGTAACGACAACTCTTCTTAAATCCATAAGAGAGTGCGTTTGTTTTTATTCTTCTTTAATGGATTTGGAAACAAAGTCAATGGCATCCTGTACTTTGAGGAATTTTTCCTGGTCTTCTTCCGGAATTTTGATTTTGAACTCGCTTTCAAATGCCATCAGCAGTTCCACTTTATCGAGGGAATCCGCAGCCAAATCCTGCACGAAATCCTTGTCAGGAGTGATTTCGGCTATGTCTCTGCCTAATTTGTCAGCAACGATTGCAATTACTTTCTCTTCAACGTTCATGATATAAAAGATTAAGTTTTAAACCGCAAAAGTAGTCTTTTTTGGGATATCATGCCAGTTTTTTTTGATATAAAATAAGATAAAAAAGGATAAAGTATTGACAGATAACAAGATATTATTCTGTAAAATATTCCTTTCCCAGAAATGTCTTTTTATAAGGAAGTATTGCGTATTTTTGCAAAAAATAAGACAGATGCTGATGAGGAACAAGCAGTGGAAGATACCGCACACGTTTACCATTGTGCTCGTGATGGTGCTGCTTTCAGCAGCCCTCACCTGGGCGCTTCCGGGTGGCGCCTACGAAAGGGAAACCATTGTCTTTTCCGACGGCGGGATCCGTGAAGCGGTTATCCCCGGATCATACCATAAAGTGGGGCGGGATCCGCAGACCTGGCAGTTTTTCTCTTCCTTTTACGACGGATTTGTCAAAACCGCGCATATTATCGTTTTTATTTTTATGGTCGGCGGCGCTTTCTGGATAGTCAATGCCACTGGAGCGGTCAAAAAAGGGGTGGAGCGTTTCTTGTGCAAAGTCTCCCTTCTGAAAGAAAAACAGCTTTTTCGTCACGTGAATGTCAATTTCATTGTTATCTCCTTGATTATGGTGATGTTCAGCCTTTTCGGGGCGGTCTTCGGCATGAGTGAAGAGACGCTGGCATTTATGGTGGTGTTTGTGCCTCTTTCCATTTCAATGGGGTACGACTCGTTGGTGGGCATGGGAATGTGCTACCTGGCCGCCCATGCCGGTTTTGCAGGAGGCATGCTGAACCCCTTCACCATTGGTATTGCGCAGGGTTTGGCAGGCTTGCCCGCCTTCTCCGGTCTGGGCTACCGTTTTATATGTTGGATTGTTTTCACGCTCGCCGCGATTGTCTTTGTGCTGTGGTATGCCAGGCGCGTCGCCCGTAATCCCCAATCCTCCCCCATGTATGAGGCCGATGCCTATTGGCGTGGTAATATGACGGAAAACGAAACTGATAAAGAGGATCGTTCCGCAGGTGTGACGGCCTATGCGGTGTTTGTGCTGCTGCTTGCGTTGGGTGTGTTTCTTTCCATTCGTGAGCCGCTGTCTGTCATTTCACTGAGCCACACTTCTTTCCGCATACCTTGGATTCCCTTCTGCACGCTGCTCTTCCTGATGTTGGGATTCCCCGCATTGCAGAAGGATGTCCGTTACTTTGTGCTGGATATGCTGCTGGTGACGCTGCTGGCACTGGTGATAGGCGTGCTTTCCTATGCTTGGTACATCCGGGAGATAGCCGCCTTGTTTTTCGCTTTGGGACTGCTCTCCGGTCTGGTCTGTTCCTATAAACCGGACAAGGTGGTGCGTCTTTTTCTGGAGGGATGCGGAGACATGTTGAACGCCGCGCTTGTGGTCGGTTTGGCCGGCGGCATTCTGGTTATGCTGGAGGAAGGGCATATCGTTGATACGATGCTTTACGGCATGTCGCAGCTGATGGATGGTGCGGGACGTGCCGGATCTGCAGCAGGCATGTACCTGTTCCAAAATGCGTTGAATCTTGTAATCCCTTCCGGGTCGGCCAAGGCTGCCCTGACGGTGCCCATTATGGCCCCTTTTGCGGATCTGCTGGGTATTTCGCGTCAGACCATGGTGCTGGCCTTCCAGTTCGGGGACGGCATCACCAATATGATAACACCGGCTTCGGGGGTGCTGATCGGCTGCCTCGGGGTGGCGCGCATTCCTTATTCCTTATGGATGAAATGGATTTACAAATGGATACTCTTTCTGTTATTGCTTGGCTTCCTGCTTCTGCTGCCGACGCTCTACTTCACGATAGCGGGATTCTGACGGGAGGGGGGATTTTTTTTGTGAAGTGGAATGCAATAAATTGCCGATTTCTGCATTAATCTGTTTGTGGTTAGTAATATGCGAACATTCGTTGCCTATTTTGTAAAAAACACGATGCTTCTCGGACTGTTGCTGCTCTCCTTTTCCTGTGCCAAGGATCCGGAGACGGCAGGCGCTGACGGTTTGGAGATTTCGGCCGACAAGGTGACCTTCGACACCCTTTTCACCAGCCTGACTTCGGTCACGGAGCGTTTTGTGGTGCGTAACCGTTCCCATAAGGACCTGTATACCGATGTGTGTTTGGGCGAAGGCGGAAATTCCTGTTTTTCCATAAATGTGAACGGAAAACCGGGGCCGGTTTTGCAGAAGGTGTGTGTGCCCGCCATGGACAGCGTTTTCGTGTTTGTAAAAGTGAATATACAACCCAATGCCCAGGATACGCCGCTGCTGGTGGTGGACACCCTCCATTTCCTGACGGGCGGGCAGAAGCGGCATGTCCCCCTGCTGGCGTTTGGGCAGGATGCCCATTTCATCGTAGCCGACAGCAAGGTCGGAAGCATACCGTATAAGATTGTGGCGGCGGAAGGGGAGCACACGGTCTGGAAGAACGACAAACCCTATGTGATATACGGCTATGCGGTGGTGGACTCCACAGGAAAACTGGAGATAGAGGAGGGAACGCAAATTTATATTCATAAAAACGGCGGCCTATGGGTATACAAGGGCGGCTGCTTGAAGGTGAAAGGGACGAAGGATGCGCCGGTGGTCTTCCAAGGCGATCGCAGGGAGGCGTTCTTCCAGAAGGACTACAACCAGTGGAGCCGTATTTGGATCAACGAGGGGACAGAGGACAATGAAATCCGCTACGCCATTATCCGCAACGCCTTTATCGGCATACAGGCCGAAATCCTGGACGAGGATATGGGTAACCGTTTGGTGCTGTCCAATACCTTGATTGAAAAATCCTCCGGTATCGGCTTTTTGGGCAGGGGATACCGGGTGCTGGCCTATAACAATGTGATTGCCGAGTGCGGGCAATATGCCCTGGCACTGGTGCAGGGGGGATCGTACACTTTTGCGCACAACACTGTGTGCAACGAATACTCCTTGGGTGTGCGAAACACCCCTTCGGTGTTTTTCAGCAATTATTATGATGTTGGAAATTATCGTTATATCGGTGATTTCGAGGCGGATTTCACGAATAATATCCTGTATGGGAATCATGCGAGGGAATTTGCCTGCAGTTTTATGCCGGAAGCGGCTTTCCAGGCGCGCATACACGACGGACTGCTGCGCTGCGACACTGTTTATCCGGATGTGTTCGGAGACAACTTGCTGAGGGACAAATATCCCCTGTTGGAAGACTCCCGCGGTGGAAAATACGCCTTGCAGGCTGCTTCCCCATGCATAGGCAAGGGGGTGTACCTTTCTGCCTATCCTTATGACAGGGCTGGCAATACGCGACCCAATCCGCCCGCTTTCGGCGCCTACGAATACATCGCCGGCCAGCCATAATTTACAGAGTGAAAAAAAAACAATAATAAAGAATAGAACAACATAATAACCATCAAAACAAACTACCGCATGAATCGGAAATCTATGTTTAGGGCACTTTTAGTAGCGGCGCTGCTGCTGCCGGGGCTGTTGCTCACGGCGCAGCAGGTCACTTCCTCCACCAGCAAAAAAGCCATCAAGCACTATCAGAAAGGGTACGAGCATATTCGTAACAGACAGTTCACCGATGCCATCCATTACGCTAAAATGGCCATTCAGGAAGACGTTTCCTTTACAGAAGCCTATATTATGGTCGCGGAATCCTATTCCATGATGGAGGAGTCCGACCTGGCGCTGATCTATTACCAGAAGGCCCTGTATGTGGATCCCGATTTCTCGCCCCAGCTGTATTATTTCACGGCCAGGGAATATATGCGCAGCAACCATTACAATGAGGCATTGGCTTTCTTTGTGCAATATTTTGAAAAGGCCGGCACAGAAAAGGGCAAAGTGTCCGCCGATATCCGCATGCATTACGACCAGTGCGTGTATCGTGCCAAGCTGATGACGGACTCCAGCCATATCCAATTGACAAATATGGGACCCAATATCAATTCCGTTTTGGATGAGTACCAGCCTTCCTTTACCGCAGACGAATCCTGCATTATTTTCACTTTGCTGCGGCCGGCCGATTTGCGTACAGAATGCAAAGGCTGCACCACAGAGGAGGACTTGTACGTCAGCCGTCAGGAAAATGGGGAATGGCTGCCGCGCAAACCTTTGGGCGAACCCATCAATTCCCATTATAATGAAGGAGCCCAGTGCATTTCTCCGGACGGGAAGTATGTGCTGTTCACTGCCTGCCACCGCGAGGACGGCTATGGGAGCTGCGATCTCTACTGGTCCAAGCGGGTGGGTGACCGTTGGACGGTGCCCCAGAACATGGGCAAACCGGTGAATACGCAGTATTGGGAGTCCCAGCCGACTTTCGGTGCGGACGGCAAGACCATTTATTATGCTTCCAACCGTCCGGGAGGCAAAGGCAAATGTGACATTTGGAAAACCACTATGATAGAGGACGGTGTGTTCAGTACGCCGGTGAATGTGGGCGAGCCTATCAATACGGCGGCTGATGAGCTGGCGCCGTACCTGCATCCCAATGGAACGGTGCTCTATTTCGCCTCCACCGGTCATCCGGGTATGGGCGGACAGGATTTGTTCTACAGTTTGCAAAATAGTGACGGCACATGGAACACCCCGGTAAACATGGGCTATCCCATCAACACCTCGGCGGACGAGTCGAACATTGTGGTGAACGCCAAAGGCACACGCGGCTATATCGCATCCAATAAGAAGGGCGGTTTCGGGAAAATGGACATATACTGGTTTGATCTTCCCGAGAAAATGCGCCCCCAGCCGGTTACCTATTTGAAAGGCCGTATTTTCAACGCCAAGGATTCTTCGGCGCTTTGCGCCAGATTCAAGGTGATGAATTTGGTGACAGGAGCGGAGATGGTCATGTCCGAGTCCGATCCCGAGTCCGGTGAATTTCTGGTCTGCATCCCTTCCAACGGAAGCTATGCCTTACATGCCAGCCATCCGGATTTCCTGTTCTATTCTGCCAACTTCACCTTGGATTCCTCCTATCAGCTGAAACCCTATCACAAAGATATTTACATGAATCCCATAGAGGCCGGCCGGACGGTGGTCCTGAACAATGTCTTTTTCGACACCGACAAGTCGGTGCTGAAAAAGGAGTCGGAGCTGGAGCTGTCCAAATTGGTGGAATTGATGAAATCCAATCCGAAACTTCGCGTGGAGATAGGCGGACATACGGATAACCAAGGCAGTAGGGAGCATAACCTGACCTTGTCGCGTAACCGTGCCAAGGCGGTGTACGATTACCTGGTTTCCCAAGGTGTTAAAGCCGACCGTATGCGCTACAAGGGCTACGGATTCGAGCAGCCGGTGGCGGAGAATGACACGCCGGAAGGCCGCTCACTGAACCGTCGCACGGAATTCAAGATCATGGGCAATTAATGGAATCCTTCATTAGGGAAAAGGCGCGGGAGCTTGGTTTCTCCGCTTGCGGTTTTACCGATTGTTCCGACCTGCTGTCGGAACAATCGCTTTTTGAGCAGTGGCTTTCCGAAGGCCGGCAGGCGGATATGGCATACCTGGAGCGGCATATGGACATCCGCTTCCATCCTTCGCTATTGGCGGAAGGTTGCACCTATGTTGTGGTAGCGCTGCTGAATTACCACCGCCCGGAGTCAGCGCTTGCCTCCAAGTCCGCCTATAAGGTGGCGGAATATGCCTGGGGAATGGACTACCATAAGGTTATGCGTGAAAAACTGCACGCTCTGGCCCAATGCATACAAGGCCTTTCCAAGGGTGTGCGGACACGCTGCTGTGTGGACACGGCGCCGGTGCTGGAGAAAGCCTTGGCCATACGCGCCGGTCTGGGATGGAGGGGGAAGAATTCCCTCTTGGTAACGGAGCAGGGCAGCAAGTATTTCATAGGGGAAGTGTTCCATTCCCTGCCGCTGTGTTCCGATACACCACAGGCAAACGCCTGCGGAAGCTGCACCGCCTGTGTGGAGGCTTGTCCTGCCTCCGCTTTGTCGGAAACGGGCACGCTGGACGCCCGCCGCTGCCTTTCCTACCAGACGATAGAACGTAAAAACCTGCTGTTGCCGGTGGGGATTCAAGGGGCGCAAGGAGAAGCTGTCTTCGGTTGTGACGCCTGTCAGAATGCCTGCCCCTACAACAGGGAAGCTCCCGTCACGCAGGTGGCGGAATTCTTGCAGGACCCGCCTTGGACCTCCTGGACGGATGCCGATTGGCAATCCTTGAGGGCCGCTGACTTCGAACGTTATTTTGCAGATTCCGCGCTCCAGCGGATAGGCTATGAAAAATTGATGGAAAATATCCGAAGCGTCAGCATGCGCGACGCTTAGCTTTATCCCAAATNNACATGTGCTGTGCGGTCTGCAAGGCGGACAGCAGTCGGTCGATTTCCTCTTTGGTGTTATAGGCTGCAAAGGAGGCGCGGACGGTGCCCGGAATGCCGAGCTTATCCATCAGGGGCTGGCAGCAGTGGTGCCCCGTACGGACAGCAATGCCCATAAAGTCAATGAGTGTGCCCACATCCGTAGGGTGGTGAGGGCCGAGAGTGAAGGAGATGACGGCCGCTTTGCGGGCGGAGGTTCCCCATATTTTGAGTCCCGCTATGCTTTGCAATTGTCCGGTGGCGTAGGTGGTAAGCTCCTCCTCCATACGGATCAGCCGCTCCTGTCCCATGTTTTCCAACCATTGCAATGCGGCCTGCAGTCCGATGGCGCCGGCCACATTGGGGGTTCCGGCTTCGAATTTGAAAGGCAGCCGGTTGAAGGTGGTCCGGTCAAAGCCCACATGCTGTATCATGTCACCGCCGCCTTGGTAGGGCGGAAGTTTATCCAGCCATTTTTCCTTGCCGTAAAGCACGCCGATACCCATGGGCGCATAAATTTTATGTCCGGAAAAGCAGTAGAAGTCACAATCCAGCGCCTGCACATCAGTCAGGCAGCATTTGACTCCCTGGGCGCCGTCCACCAGCACTGGCACGTTGTGGCTATGGGCGATGCGGATGATCTCCGTCAAGGGGGTGATTGTACCCAACACATTGGATGCCTGTGTGATGGTAACCAGCTTCGTTTTTTCGCTGAAAAGGGCGGCATAGCTTTCCATGTCCGGTTCTCCCTGCCCGTTCACTGGAATCACGCGCAGGCGGAGTTTTTTTTCCGCACCGGCCAATTGCCAGGGCACAATGTTGGAATGGTGCTCCATGACACTGCAAATGACTTCATCACCCTCCTGAAACACGCTTTTTCCGAATCCGTGTGCCACCAGATTGATGGCTTCTGTCGTGCCCCGGGTAAAGATAATTTCATGGCTGTGAGCCGCGTGAAGAAAGCTTTGCACCGTTTTCCGCGCCAGCTCATAGGCTTCGGTGGCTTTCTGGCTCAGCGCATGCACGCCCCTGTGGACGTTGCTGTT
>DBVK01000017.1:18505-19027 GCA_002308135.1 Bacteroidales bacterium UBA1266 | reverse complement strand
TGGGGCTTTTGGGTGGTGGCGGCGTTGTCAAAATAGGCGAGGGGTTTGCCGTGCACCTGTTGTTGCAGTAGGGGGAAAGCTTCCCTCAGCTGTTGTCGGAAAGCTTCCATTAGCGCATGATTTTTAGCCAGGTGGCGTACAGCAGGACAAAGGCGACGGTGAGCATCAGGCCTCCGAAGTCGAATTTCTGATGGGCGAACAGCACCGGGGAGACAATCAAACATGCCTGAGCGATGGTGTATAGGTGGAAACCTATTTTACGCAGGGAAAGCATGAATGCGGCACCCGTTACGGAGGCGGCGTACAGCAGTGTCAGCAGCAGGTAGTATGCCCTGGGAAGCTGCACGAAGGCCGCATCGGTTTCTGCAGAGGGGGTGCCATATTGTTCCATCATCTGTCTGGCGTTTTCAAAAATGTCTGGAAGATAGGCGTATGCGGCGGTAAAGCCAAAATAACCCAAACAGCTCAAACCGCTTCCGATAAATGTCAGTATGCACAGGAATATCAGCCATCCCGGTTTTC
>DBVK01000017.1:1370-18494 GCA_002308135.1 Bacteroidales bacterium UBA1266 | reverse complement strand
AAACCCGCCGTTGGCGTTTTCCTGGAAACTGTTTTCTTCTTCGGTATAATTCATGGTGTTTCTGTTTTGAAAATCGGAATGCAAATTTCCGAAAATTTCGGATACGGAGCCGCCATCGCCGCTGTTTTTTTTGAAACACGCAGGAAAGCGATTGCCCGCATGGGCAAAAAAGCCCGTTTTGAGGCAGGCAGCGGAAGTGTGCTGCTGGGAGAAAACTCCTGTTCGCCTGCCTGGACAAGGGGCGCACTTTATCCGCTGCTTTTCGTCCAAAGGAAGCCAGTCGCTGAAGTCCGTCAAACAGTAGCCGGCGGGAAAAAGCGCAAAAAGGCCGAAAGACGCGCGGAATATGGCTTTTTTTGATTATCTTTGCACGATTCCCCCCATACGGAAAACCGATGGGAAGAAAAATATAAATAATTGGTGGAAAGATGATTATAATAGGTATAACGGGGACAATAGGTTCCGGAAAAGGTACCATTGTGGAGTATTTGGTGCAAAAGTGCGGATTTTGCCATTATTCGGTGCGGGAGTACCTGCTGGAGGTTATCCGTAAGGCGGGCCTGCCGGAGAACCGGGATTCCATGACCGCGGTGGGCAACGCGCTTCGGGCGGCACATTCCCCCTCTTTTATAGCGGACGAATTGTATAAGAAAGCCTTGCATGAGGGGAAGCCTGCTGTTGTCGAGAGTTTGCGTACGGAAGGGGAGATTCTTTCCCTGCGCCGGAAACCGCATTTTCATCTCTTTGCTGTGGATGCTGACGCCCGTGTGCGCTACGATCGCATCCGTGTGCGGAATTCGGAGACAGATCACGTGGATTACGAAACTTTTCTGGCCAACGAGGCAAGGGAATTCTCCAATACGGACCCTAACCGCCAGAACCTGGAACGCTGCATACAGCTGGCGGACTATGTGTTCCGCAACGATAGCGACATTGCCTCCTTGTATGCGCAGGTGGATGCTGTCATGGCGGAAATAGGTGCAAAGGGTGCCGAACCGTCCAACCCCTATGTCCGTCCGAGCTGGGACGAATATTTTATGGAAATCGCCAATACCGTTGCCAAACGGGCCACGTGCGACCGGGGCCGTAGCGGTTGCGTCGTGGTGAAGGACAGGCAGATTCTTGTCACCGGCTACGTGGGTTCCCCTGTAGGTATGCCGCATTGCGACGAGGTGGGCCATCAGCTGAAACAAATGGTGCATGAGGACGGTTCGGTGACCACGCATTGCACACGCACGGTGCATGCGGAGCAGAACGCCATCTGCCAGGCGGCCAAAAGAGGCATATCGCTGGAGGGCGCTACGCTGTATTGCCGCATGACCCCATGCCGCACCTGTGCCATGATGATTATCAACTGCGGCATCCGCCGGGTGGTGTGCGAGTGCAAGTACCACGCCGGCGCCGAAAGCGAGGAAATGTTCCGTATGGCCGGCATCAGCATCTCTTTCATGCGCGATGAAATCATGCAGTACCGGCAGCAATAGCATAGTTATGGTGGAAATAATTGAAGTATGCACAAAAAAAGACCGCAGGGCTTTTGTCAGACTGCCGTTTGCGATTTACAAGAACAATCCGTACTGGGTGCCGCCTTTGGTGTCTTCCGAAATGAAAGACCTGGACCCGGAGGCCAATCCTTTTTTCAAGGGCTGCGACACCTGTTTCTGGATTGCCCGCAAGGATGGCAAAGTGGTGGGGCGCATAGGCGCAATTATCCATCACCGCTACAATGCCAAGACCGGTGAGAACTTCGGGCGCATCACCCGTCCGGAGTTTGTGGACGATGTAGAGGTGGCGGATGCCTTGTTCCGTACCGCAGAGGACTGGATACGCGCCAAAGGCATGGAGGCCGTGGTGGGACCCTTGGGCTTTTCCAATGTGGACACCCAGGCCCTGCTCATCGAAGGGTTTGACCAGCCGGCTTCGGTGGCTTCGGTTTATCACTTGCCGTATTACAAGGAGCATTTTGCCCGTCTGGGGTACAAGAAACTGTTGGATTGGGTGGAGTTCAGTCTTTTTTTGGATCCGGAAGTGCCCGAGAAGGCGGTGCGGCTTTCCCGGCTTGTGAAGGAACGCTTCCAATTGTCGGTGGAGCAGCTGCAGAACCGGGCGCAGATGCGCGCTTGCGGCAAAGAGCTGTTCCATGTGTTCAATGCCGCGTTTGACGAGCTTTTCTCGTTTATCGCCTTTGATGATAATCAGATAGATTATCTGTTGCAAAGTTATCTTTCGGTGATTAACCCCGAATTTGTGCATGTGGTGAGGAACGCTGAGGGTGCGCTGGTGGGTGCGATCATCCCGGTCCCCTCACTGAGCCGTGCGTTGCGCAAAGCCAACGGCTGNNCTTCGCGGATTGCCTGCCATTCTCCGCAGCCGCAAAAAGAACGATACCATAGACCTGTTCCTGACCGGCGTGCTGCCCGAGTACCAGCCCAAAGGCGTGGCCAGCCTGCTGATAGCCGAGACCTACCCGGTGATGGTGAAGTACGGGATGGTGACGGTGGACACCACCGGTATGCTGGAAAACAACCAGAAAGCCATCAGCAACTGGAAACAGTACCGCCATGTGCAGAACAAGCGCAAACGCTGTTATATCAAATATTTCGATGAGGAAAAACAAAGGGCCTGCGTGGAACCCGCATACGATACAGAAGTCGAAAAGAGCCTATGATTACGCATATTGAAGGAATACTTGCAGAAAAAACACCCACTTATGCCGTAGTGGATTGTGGCGGCGTGGGTTTCATGATTGCCATCTCGCTGCACACCTACGGCAGTCTGCCGGAGGTGTCATCCAGGTGTAAGCTGTACACGCATTTGCAAATCAAAGAGGATGCCCATTCCCTCTTTGGCTTTTCCACGGTTTACGAAAGGGAGCTCTTCCGGTTGCTGATTTCGGTTTCCGGTATAGGGACAGGGACGGCGCGTATGATGCTTTCCGCCTTCCCGCCGGAGGAACTGGCCGGACATATTGCTGCCGGGAATACAGATATAGTACAGAGCATCAAAGGAATAGGTGCAAAAACCGCCCAAAGGGTGGTGGTGGAGCTGAAAGAAAAAATAGGCAAGATGGCTCCGGTTTTATCGGATAATAATATAGGTGCGGGCAATAAAGCCGCCGAAGAAGCGTTATCTGCATTAGTCCAATTGGGGTTTCCCAAACCGGCCGCTTCCAAAGCCGTTCAGTTGGTGCTGAAGGACGGAGGGGCTGGCAAAGCGGTGGAGGAAATTNNAATTATCCGGTTGGCCTTGAAAATATTATAGTTCTGACGAGTGAGAAAGCTTTTGGATTTATATATCATCGCCTTTCTTTTTTCCTGGTTGTTAGGCAGGTGGTTCCCCATGTTTTCGCCCCAACAGGCGGGAACGGGTGCGGACTTGCGTCCCAAGGCGGCGGTGACAGCTGTGGATTCGCCTGTTACGCCTAAGCCCAGGGTGCCTGTCCGGGGGATTTCCACCAATCCGATGGACATGAAGACGGCCCATCCATTGCAGCTGAAGGATCCGAAAAACGTCAGCACCTCGGTGGTGTACGACCCGAAGACCAATACATACCAGTTCCAGCGGAAAATCGGCTCTTTCGATTATGGCTCCGCAACGGAAATGACCGTGGGGGAATACCTGCATTACGACATGGACGCTGCGATGCGGAATTACTGGCGTGAGCGGGCCGGTGTGGGCAAGGCGGACACGGGCAAGCGCGGTCTGCTGCCGCAGATTCGTGTTCCGGGAGAGGTGTTTGAGGACATTTTCGGAAGCAGCAGCATTGATATCCGTCCGACCGGTTCCATTGAGCTGCGTTTCGGCATAGAGCACAACAAGACCGACAACAAAAACCTGGCGGTGAACCAGCGCCGACAGACCCGTTTTGATTTTGACGAGGATATCCAGCTCAGTTTGAAGGCCAGCATAGGGGATAAGATTCATTACGACATGAATTTCAAGTCGAAACAAGTTTCCCTTCTGGATGAGAACAAATTCAAGCTGAATTACCAGGGCAAGGAGGATGAAATCATCAAGCTGCTGGAATTCGGTAACATATCCATGCCACTGACCAGCACCTTGATTGAGGGGTCGCAGAACCTGTTCGGTGTAAAGGCGCAGACACAATTCGGCAAGCTGATGCTGACCACTGTGGTCTCCCAGAAAAAAGGCGACAAGCGCCAGATACAGCTGGAAAACGGCTCCGAGTACACGGAATACGAGTTCAAAGCGGACGATTACGAGGAAGACAAGCACTTTTTCATCGCCCAATATTTCTACGAGCATTACGCGGAAGCCATGAAAACGCTCCCGCTGGTCAATTCCCGCATCACCATCACCCGTATTGAGGTGTGGAANNCTCAATATTGGCTCGGCAGTGGACCAGAACCGTAACATTATCGCAATCGCGGATTTGGGTGAGGACAAGCCTTACAACAACCGCATCCGTTCCAATAACCGCGGACCCTATCCGGACAGCAACGCCAACGATTTTCTGGAGGGTATTGACTATGGCCGGATGCGCAACAGCAGTGAGGTGTCCACCTATCTGAAAACCTATAGGGGCGGCATGACCTCCGGTGTGGATTTTGAGAAAATCGAACTGGCGCGGCTGCTGACTTCCAACGAATACACCTTCAACCCCAAACTTGGTTTCATATCCCTGAACACCCGCCTGAATTCCGACCAGGTGCTGGCGGTGGCTTTCCAGTATACGGTCGCAGGCGACCCCAATGTGTATCAGGTAGGACAGTTTTCCAACGAGGTGGTGGCTCCGGGCTGCCTTATCGTCAAACTGTTGCGCAGCACCTCTGTCAACACCCAGATCCCGTTATGGAAACTGATGATGAAAAACGTCTATTCCCTGGGCGCCTATCAGGTGTCGGAAGAGGATTTCCGGCTGAATGTGCTCTACAAGGGCGAGGACGACGGGGTTGGCAAAGGCTATTTCACCAATGTGGAGGAGGCCTTGCAGGGTGTTTCCCTGATCCGCATTATGGGTTTGGACCGTCTGAACAGCCAGCAGGCTGAATATCCCGACGGTGTGTTTGATTTTATCGATCATGCGTCTACAGAGGGCGGTACCATACAGTCCGAGTCCGGAAAAATCTTCTTCCCTACACCGGAGCCTTTCGGCAAGGACTTGCGTGAGGCATTGAAAAACAGTCCGGGAGCTGGCGACCTTTACGCCTTCGACTCTTTGTATTCCTTGACAAAAACATTGGCGCAGCAGTATTCCAACCGTAACAAATTCTATTTGGAGGGAAGATACAAATCCTCCTATGGGGCGGATATTTCCTTGGGCGCCTACAATGTGTCCGAGGGCTCGGTGACGGTGCTGGCGGGCGGCATTGTGCTTTCCGAAGGCATTGACTATACGGTTGACTACACAGCCGGAACGGTGCGTATCATCAACGAAAACTATTTGCAGTCCGGTACGCCCATTACGGTTTCCGTTGAAAGCGAAAACTCGCTGGGAACCACCCAAACCATGCTTGGCCTGCATGCGGACTATACCATCAACAAGCATTTCCTGGTGGGTGCCACACTGCTGAATCTGAGCGAGCGTTCCGAAACCTTCAAGGTGAATTTCGGGGAAGAACCCATCAACAACACCATTTGGGGGTTCAATACCGCTTTCCAGAAAGAATCCCATGCAATCACCAATTGGCTGAACTATTTGCCGAACTACAGCTCCAAGCAGGCCTCTACCATCAAGTTTGACGGGGAGTTCGCCCAATTCCTCCCGGGCTATTCGCGCAGCATAGGCAAAAAAGCGTCTGCAGCTTTGTATATTGATGATTTTGAAGCGGCCCAAACAACTACAAACCTGACGACAGTGGGCATGTGGCACCTGGCTTCCACCCCGCAGAACCAGACCCGACCCGGCATGTTCCCGGAGGCGGCCATAGGCACGGGGCTGCAATACGGTTTCAACCGGGCCTTGTTGTCCTGGTACATTATCGACCCGCTTTTCCACAATAGCAGCAGCAGTACGCCCGATAACATCACTTCCGCGGACAAATCCGACATGTACGCCCGTCGGGTGCTCATCAAGGAGGTGTTTCCATACCGCAGCGTGGATGCAACCAGTGAAGACCCTTACCTGTCCATTTTCAACCTGGCCTTCTATCCTTCGGAGCGCGGCCCCTATAATTTCGACACCTACGGTGTTTCAGGCGTTTCCTCCGGCCTGCTTCCGGACGGAAGCCTGAAGGATCCGGCGAGCCGCTGGGGAGGTGTCATGCGCCGGCTGGACAACACGAATTTTGAAGTCAGCAATGTGGAATACATTGAGTTCTGGATGATGGACCCGTTCTATGAGAATCCCACCCATTCCGGCGGACAGCTCTACATTAACCTAGGTGACATTTCGGAGGATATTCTGCGCGACGGACGCAAATCTTTTGAACACGGCTTGCCTGCCGATGGTGGCAGCAGCGGTGTGGACACCACAATTTGGGGACGTGTCCCGGTAAGCCAGTCCATCGTTTCCGCCTTCGCTACGGAGGTCTCCTCCCGCAAATACCAGGATGTGGGTTACGACGGTTTGCACAACGATATGGAAAAGGAGCATTACGCCGCTTACCTGGCAGCGGTCAAAAACATCCTGTCCCCTTCGGTCTACGCGGTTTTCGAGCGGGATCCCTCCGCTGACGACTACCATTATTTCCGCGGTTCGGATTACGATGCCCAAGACCTCAAAATCACCCAGCGCTACAAATACTTCAACAATACGGAAGGCAACTCTCCGACGGATGCGGACAATCCGGAGTCCTATCCGACCCAGTCCTCTTCGCTGCCGAACATGGAGGACATCAACAATGACAACACCCTCAACGAGGATGAGCGCTATTACCAGTATGTGATCGATCTTTCCCCGGACAAGATGAAAATCGGGGAAAGCTATATCACGGATGTGATGGAGAACCCTAACGTACAATTGGATAACGGCTCTGTGGTTTCGGTGAAATGGTACCAGTTCAAGGTGCCCATCAAGTCTCCGGATGCGGTGATAGGCAATTTGAGCGATTTCTCCTCCATACGTTTCATGCGTATGTTCCTGAAAGGCTTCAGCGACCCGGTGATACTGCGTTTCGCCACCTTGGAGCTGGTGCGCGGCGACTGGCGCACCTGCACGGATGACCTGAAGGAGGATGGTGATTATCCGCCCGGCGGCATTACCGAAGGGAACAGCAATTTCTCCGTTTCCACCCTGAACCTGGAGGAAAACTATTACCGGGAGCCGGTGCCATACCGCATGCCCGGCGGTGTCTCCAGGGAGAAGCAGTACACAACGACCAGCAACGTGGCTGAGCTGAACGAGCAGAGCCTGGTGCTGAGAGCGCTGAACCTGATGGACGGCGACGCCCGCGCGGTGTACAAGAACTGCACCTACGACCTTCGCCGTTTCGGTGCGCTCCGCTTTTACCTCCATGCCGAGCATGTGGACGCTTCCGACCAGAACCGTCCCAACGACCTGACTTTCTTCATCCGTTTAGGAACGGATGCCACCAACAACTATTACGAATACGAAGTGCCATTGATCTATACGCCTTGGTTTACCACGGACACCGCCCAAATATGGCCTTCCGACAACAATATCTATATCCGTTTGCAGCATTTGATAGACGCCAAGCAGGAACGTAACATCGCTAACCGCAACGGTGCTTCCTATCCGGTCAACCAGCGTTATGCCGTTCCCGACGACGGACGCATGATTTACGTGAAAGGAAATCCCAATCTGGCCGATGTCAATGTGATACTGATGGGCTTGCGCAATCCCAGAAAACAGTCCCTGCATGATGAGGATGACATGCTGCCCAAGTCGGCCGAGGTATGGGTGAACGAGTTGCGTCTGGGGGATTTTGACGAGTCTTCCGGATGGGCGGCTCGGGGTAACCTTTCGGTGGATTTGGCGGATTTGGGGGATGTGTCCACTGCCGCCTGCATACGCACCGCCGGTTTCGGTGCGCTGGAATCAACCACATACGGCCGGCAGGACGAAACGACAACGGCCTTGAGCGTGGCCACCAACCTGGAGATAGGCAAGCTGCTCCCGCAGAAATGGAATGTCAGCATCCCTATGCATTACGACTATTCCCGTAATGCGGCCACTCCCGAATTCAACACCCTCAATCCGGATGTCAAGCTGAAAGAGGATTTGAAAACCTATAAGAGCCAGGCGGAAAAGGATTCCATACGCAGTCAGAATGTGGATTTGGTGACCAGACAAAACTTCAATATCGTCAATTTTCGTAAAAACAGGGGAGAGGGGAAAGGCAAAATGCATCCTTGGGATATAGAGAATTTCTATGTCACCTACGCCTATACCCAGGAGCGTCGCCGCGACGAGGACTACGAATACGACGACCAGCACACCCACAAGGGTATTCTGGGATATACCTTTTCTCCGAATCCGAAGAATTACAAGCCTTTCGCCAATCTGTCAAAAAGCAAGTCCCTGAAGCTGATTACGGATTTCAATTTCTATTTGCTGCCCAAGACCTTGTCCTTTACTACGGAAATGTACCGTACCTACAATGAGAGCAAGTTGCGTAACCGCAGTTCCGGTATCATCATCACGGATCCTATGTTCACCAAAAACATTGAATGGTCCAGGGATTACGAATTGGGCTGGGATCTGACGCAGGCCTTGAAACTGACTTTCTCCGCGCAAGCGGAGGCCGTGGTGGACGAGCCCCAGGGACGCATAGACACCCGTGAGAAAAAGGACTCCATATGGAGCAATGTGATGTCATTGGGGCGTATGAACGTGTACAACCAAACGTTCAATGCCTCTTACCAGCTGCCCATCAATAAGGTTCCTGGATTGCAATGGATCACTTCCTCTGTGCGTTACGGCTCAAAATACGGCTGGACATCCGCAGCACCGGCGGTCAGTTACGTGGGCAATACGGTGGAGAATTCCAACAGCAAGCAGTTCAATCTGACGGCCAATTTCACTAATTTGTATAACAAATCCAAGTATCTGCAGAAGGTTAACAGGGGAACATTCGGAAGCAGTCTGAAGGACAAACCCATTCTCAAGTCGAAGCAGGAAGCGCAGAAACAATTGCTGCTCAATGCCCAAAAGGATTCCCTGAAGCCCAATCCCAAACTGCCCCCCAATATAGGGAAAGAAGTTCTGGACAATTTCCTGCGTTTGGCCATGCTGTTGAAAAACGTCACCTTTACCTATACCGAAGGCAATTCCACCCTGCTTCCCGGTTTCATGTTTGAGCCGGATGCCTTGGGCATGTCTTTCAAAAACTCCTATGCGCCCGGATTCCTTTTCGTCTTCGGCGACCAGACGGACATTTCACCCGTCGCCATGCAGAACGGCTGGCTGACCACGTCTTCCATGCTGAACGATCCTTTTATGCAGCGCAAAAACACCAACATGCAATTTCAGGTCAACATGGAACCCATGAAAGATTTCCGTATCCGTGTGACGGGCAGCAGGGTGTACAGCAATGTCTACCAGTATAATTATTTGTATGACAGCCTGACAGGCGCATATGGCACTTATACGACAAGGCGCAGCGGTAATTTCAACATCACCACCATAGGGCTTTCCACCTTCTTCGAGAAAAACGGGAAGGATTATTCCAATGCGGTGTTTGCCCAGTTCAAGGCCAACCGTTTGCTTATCGCCGACCGTCTGGCCAAGCGGCGTGAAGCCGAGCAGTTGTACTATACGCGCGGTTCGGGCGAATTCCCGGACGGTTACGGCTCCTCCAACCAGGAAGTGCTGAGTTATGCCTTCCTTTCCGCCTATTTGGGTAAGGACGCGAAAAGCATTTCCCTTTCCTCTCCGTTCATGAACATTCCTTTACCCAACTGGAATGTGAACTACACGGGTATCTCCCGTATTCCGGGATTGGATAAGATATTCCAGAACGTGACCTTGAGCCATGCCTATACCTGTGTATACCAGGTGGGTTCCTATGCCACCAATTTGGCATACAACGAATCGGAGGGCAGCCTGCAAAACATGCGGGATGCGTTGAACAATTTCATCTCCCAGTATGAGTTCGGACAACTGTCCCTGACCGAGAACATGAATCCCATCATAGGGGTGGACGTGAAGATGCAGAACAATTTCCAGTTCAAGACCTCTTGGAAAAAATCCCGCACGGTGACGTTGAGCACTGCCGCTTTCCAGATTACGGAAAACGCCAACAACGAATTTTCAATAGGGGTGGGCTACCGTTTCAAAGACCTGAAAGTGACGTATAATTTCGCCGGAGTGCACAAGCAGAGCATTGCGGACCTGGTGTTGAACGCCAGTGTGTCCCTGCGTGACAATAAGACCATTTTGCGCAAGATAGAAGAGGACCTCAACCAGGTATCGGCCGGCCAGAAGCTGCTGTATATAGATTTTACCGCTGAGTATCAATTGACAAAGCAAATTTCCATCGCCGCCTTCTACGAACATACCCTGAATACGCCAGCCTTGTCCTCTGCGTATAAGAATTTGAAGATAGAATCTGGAATAAGTCTGAAAATCAATTTCTCACAATTGTAATAAGCCCAGTCACCCTTGTTGACGACAGGGCTTAAGCAAAGGAATGTGCGGAGGGGGTGTTTATGCGAAAGCGTAGTCTTTCAGTACAATCCTTACCCCTAAGATGTAATCGGGTTTCAAGTGTTTGAGCTCCCCTAAATGGATGCGGCTGTATTGGCAATGCACGTAAGGGGCCAGGAATGCCCAATTGTTGATCTTCATTTGAAGCCCGACGCAGCCGGAAGCGCCAAAACCTGTACCGCCCAACATGGGGTCTATCACCGTTTGGATAATCGTAGGGTCGTATTTCGCCCCTCCATAGTAGTCGATCAGTGTAAATGGCGTTTCCTCCACCACCAGATCCGCGTTTTCCACTTTTACGCTGTTCACTTGGAGGGTGAATTCGTAAAACCAGCTGAACGATGTTTTGGAGGCTTGCGTGTAGCGTATGCCTATGTCCAGAAAATTCCGTTTCTCCTTGCCGATGAGGGGGTAGTTGAGATAATCCTTGCTCTGGTTGCCAATCACGCCTTTATTGTAGCCGAAAACGGCCGTGCCGTAGGAACGCAGCTTCACTTGGCCAATGCTGGCGGTAAAAGCCAGGGTGGGTGTGATGCGATAGGCGAAACCCGCGCCGAATTGGAAGCTCCAGTCGTAATGCATTTTCTGGGGAAGTTCCTCCAAATAGACCCCTTTGCTGTCCATGGTAACGCCAGCTTTTTCCGCAACCAGCTGGTCAATCTGGTCTTTCAGGATTTTGTTTTCCAGCACCCTTCCGATATTGATGTCGTCGTTGTTGCCATTGTAGTAGGTGGCATGGTAGGCGTTCCCTTTATACATCCCCCCGTTGAAAAAGAAATCGAATCCTTTGTGGGATTGTGCGTTCACGCAGAGGGAAAGCAGGCAGAAGCCGAAAAGTCCAAGTCTTTGTTTCATGGTTTGCTTGTATTGATAAACAAAAACGTCCGATAGTCATCGGACGTTTCTGTTTCGGTTGGTGCGTTTCCGCCTAGCGGACCAGGGTGACGCTTCCGTTCAGGATGATGTCGCCGCTTTCTGACATAGGACGGGCTTTCAGTACCCAGTAGTACACGCCTTCGGACACATCGGAACCCATGGCGTTCTTGCCGTTCCACCAGAAGTCGGGATCGTCGTAATTCGGGCATTCCTTGTTACCGCCCTGCACATCTTCGCAGGCTCTTCTCCATACCCTTTCACCCCAACGGTTGTAGATAATCATCTCCAGGAAGATGAAGTAGCCGCCGTCCTCCGAGGGAGCGAACACATCGTTGATGCCGTCTTCATTGGGCGAGAATACATTCGGGAACTTCAGGCTTTCCAGAATCAGCATCTTGTGGGTGACGGTGTCCATGCATCCGTATTCGTCGGTAATGGTCAGGGTCACATCCACATAACCGGAAGTGGTGGTGTAGGCATGGGTAATGTCGCCCACGGTTTTCGGACTCAGCACGCTGTCTTTCTTGTCGTCACCGAATTCCCACAACCATTTGACCAGTTGGCCGTTGTTGGGAGTCACGGTGCTCAAGTCCTTGTAATAGGCGTTTGCACGGGCGGCAATGCCATTGACTGCATCCGTCAGGTCCGTGCCTGCCTCATCGGCTACGGAGAAGTCGGCTACAGGAGGAATCCAGGCATTGATCATGACGGTGTCGTAATAGGTCTTGTAGCAATTGTCCGGAGAGAAGGTGACCTTCATTTCGTACGGATAGGTGCCGGTCAGGTCGAAGTGGCGTTTGATCGGGTTTCCGCTTCCGGTGACCCCGTCGCTGAATGTCCAGTCAAACTGTGTCTCCTCCCCGTTCAGGTTGTTGGCGGTAAAGTCCACATCCAGGGAGACGCAAGCGGAGGTGTCCCCGTGCGTGAAGTAGATGTTCGGGAATTCCATGACTTTAATCTGCCTCGTGGTGGATTTGTAGCAGGTCTTGGCCCTGGCCCACAGGTTCACGTTGAAGGTGCCTGCGGAATCGTACTGGGTGACGCCGTGGAAATTGATGGAGTCAAAGGTGTTGTTGCCGAAGGACCAGTACAGGGAATCAATCGAAATCAAATCATGAGGCTTCAAATTGTCATGTATGGTGTCGGTCACGTTTTGGAACGTGATGGGTACGCCCTGGCAATACAAATCCTTGATTTCGAACCAGGGGTTCAGGTCAATCACCCATACGGTGTCCTCGCTAACAAAGGCGCGGGTACACTTGATGCGTTGTGTCTGTCCGAGGGAATCCTTGTAGGTGACCCATTGGATCAGCTGTATAACCGGAATGAAGCGTCCGGCTGTCTGGTAGGTGTGACGCAGCGGCATCTGCATAGCGGAATGCTTGGAAATCACACGCACGTTACCGTCACCGGGATATAGCTTCAAGGTGTCCGCGTTGGTCACATTGAATTTGAACTGGACGGCGAAAGGCGCGCATCCGGACAGGGTGTCCATGGTCAGCTCACCGTAAGGGCCGGCCAGGTTCACATAATCCGGCTTGTAGTTGGTGTCGGTGCAGCCGTAGTCGTCCGTGACCACCAGTGTCACATCGAAGTTGCCGGCATAGGTGTAGATGTGGGTCGGGTTCTGGTAGGTGGAGTAAGCTGTGTCTTTCTTATCCTCAAAGAACCATTCCCATTTCTCTATTTTGGTGTTGCCGAATGAAGAGCTCACGTAGGACTGGTCAATATAGGAAACTTGCAGTTCCGGGCAGGCCGCGTTGTGCTCAGGTGAGGTGAATTCCGCTATGGGTTTGCGGATTAGGATGGAGTCAAGGTAGATGCTCTTGCATCCGGTTACCGTATCCGTCACCGTCAGCTGGATTTTCACGAACATGGTCGAATCCACGTCGAAGGAGGCGACCGCAGTTCTTGAATTGCTGCGTCTGGGCGTATGGAACAGTTTTTTACCGTAGTTGAAGTCCCATTCGTATTTGAGGGTGCGGGAAGAGGGGTAGGAGTTCACATTGCTTCGGAACGCCACCTGCGCTTTGTTGCACGCCTCATATTTCCCGTTGGCCAGTGTCCAGGAGGCGTTCACAGCGTATACGGAAATCTTCTTCTGGAAAACCTTCGTGCTGTCGCAGTTCTTTTCGTTTGTCACTTTCAGCGACACATCGAAAGTTCCTCCCGCGTTGTAGACAAAATAGGGATCCTTGGCGGTGTCGGTGCGTCCGCCGGAGCTCCACAGGTATTTGATGATTTCGAACTCATCGAAAGGCTCTTCGGTGTAGCTGGCGTCAAAGAATTGGATGGAATCGCCCGCACATCCTTTCGGAGGCACCGTGACATTCGGAATACTCCTCGGGTTGATGACCAGACGGAGGGTGTCTATACGCGCTTCAAACGGAGGCTGCTGGGGATAGGTGATGGTATCCCTCACGTATTTGGTGTCGGCCAGTCCGACGTAAACGCCGTTCATGCCGCAGCCCAATTGGCAGGTATCCACTAAATAGATGTAATAGACGCCCCATTCATCGAATTTGTGCTGGTATGGGTGGGTCAGGTTGGTGATTTTGAATTCACCGTTGGGCATGGTGTCCAGTTTATGGGTGAAAGGCGGGCAGGGGCCTTGCAGCGGAACCATGCTGTTCCTAATGCTGTCCACAATATAGACGCCCCAGAAGATAAGCTGGGTGTTGCATTCGGAAGAGTCCCAAAGCAGCACTTCGTCCTTCTGGCATAATTCGCTCATGGTCGTGGAGTCCGTATTGGTCGCTACGACTTTGGGGTCGGATACGGAAATGAAGATGAGCTGTTGCGCAGAGTCCTCACAGTATCCGCAAGGGTTGAAGTTTGCGCTGGTGGAGTCGGTGTCGTTATTGTATACCCACAGGCGGATGGTCACGCTGGTGTTGTTGGCGCTGACACTCTCATGTCCTTTGATGGGATATGCCCTGTAGAGATACGGCCCCTTAGTGTAGGCAAAGGTGGGGTTCTGCTGGTGGCTGGTGTCGCCTTCCCACCACACGCCGTTGGTGCTCATGCTGTCGTTGCCGAAATGCCATAGCCAACCGCAGGCACCCTGCGTGCCGTCCACACACGTGATGGTGGGATAGTCGCAATAGTACGGATCCTGTTGGGTCATTGGGTTCTTCATGGGATAGGTGATCTTTGCGGCAGGCGGGCAGATATAACCGATGTTGCTGGTGTCAGGGCCTGTTCCCGTACATTGGTTGTGGCTGGGGGACAAGGACCATGCCACCGGTCCGACCGATCCGAAAGATTTTCCGCTCAAAGTGGTCTGCTTGCCGCTTCCGATGGGATTTCCCATGGGATCCAGCCAGCTCCACGAATTGGCGTAACAGCCCGCGCAGGGGACGGTGTCAAACCCTACGAATTTCCCTCCTCGGAACACAGAGTCCAGACACATGGAATCCAAAGCTTTCACGTTGATGAAGAAGTCGTTGATACACTTGGTTCCCGGATCGTCGAATTCCCATACATTGAGCGGCGGCATGCCAACCGGGATGTTCTGTACGGGAATGTCAAATGTACAGCCTTGTTCGTTGGTGATTCTCAGGATGACTTGGAACACACCGGTATCTTTATAGGTATGCTGTCCGATGATGGTGTCTTTGGAATCCGTGGTGTCGGTGCCGTCACCCCATATCCACGCGTGGTTGGTGATGGGGGAGGAAGTGACCAGGGAGTCCGGGTTGGAGTACACGGCCACGGAATGCGGCACACAGCCTCCGGGAGGCATGGGCGGAGCCGGATTCAGCATCTCACCCACTGCACGAATAGGATAGATGTTGATATCCTGGGTCACGGGTTTGAGCACGCAACCATAGGGCGTGGTGATGTATGCGGTAGCCACCCAGTGTCCGAATCCGTTGTACACGTGGGTGACGGAATCGCCCTGCTGGTTGGCGTTGTCGCCGAAATTCCATACGGTGCTTCCTTTACCGAGGTCGTTGGCGCTGTCAAAAGGTGTGCGGTTAATGAAATAGATGGTAGCTCCGGGGTTGCAGTGGTGGGTGTCCCGGACTTCAATCTGGCCTTCCGCCTCATTGAAAACCCACACCACGTCTTTGNNAGTTGGTGTCGGTGCATCCCAGCATGGAAGTGGTGGTCATGCATACGGTGTATCTTCCGGTCTTGGTGAATTCCGGTGAGAAGATGCTACCCATGGACTCTCCCGCCATACCGCCGTTCTCGTCGTAGAGCTTCCAGCTGTAGCGGGTGCCGCCCTTTCCGGTGAAGGTCGTTTTTCCGGGAACGGAGCATACCACGGAATCCGATACGGTGAATTCCGCCTTGAATATATTCAGGGAAATGTAGCTCGATTTCTTCATGGTATCGGCGCAACCGTTGGTTCCTATGGCAATCAGGGTGATATCATGGTCTCCGAAATTGAAGGTTTGTGACGGGTTGTTGCCCGTGCCGGTTTTACCGTTGTCAAAATCCCACTTCAGCGAAGCAATGTTCCCGGTGGAAAGGCTTGTGAAGTTGACGGTGCGGGTGGTGGAAGCATCTTTGACGCAGAAAATGGAGTCGTTGGCGGTGAAGTTTGCCTTCGGCTTGATTTTCACATAGATGGTCTTGCTCACCGAGTCCACCGAGGTGCAACCCAGGGTGTCAGTAACCCTGAGGGTGGGACGGAAGGTGCCGGAGTTGGCATAAGGGTGTGAGGGATTGGAGGAGGTGCTCATGCCACCATCCTTGAATTCCCACAGTATGCTTTTGACAGCGCCCGGGTTGGAAATGCTTTCCACAAAATGCACCAGTTCACCGGGGCATACGGAGTCCGGGGAAGCGGTGAAGCTGATTTTCGGACCGGCGGACACATGGATCAGGTTGACACAGGTTGTGTCCTTTTCCGAACCGTTGGAAAAACGCACTTTCAGCTTTACGGTGTACGTGCCGGCGTTGTAGAACGTGTGGGAGGGGTCGAAAATCGTAATGACGGGTGTGCCGTCCCCGAAATCCCATTCCTGGTAGGTTACATTACTGCTTGTACACTCAAAGTCCACGATAAACGGGACGCAGCCTACTGTTGAGCTGGCTTTGAAGGTGATGGCCTGCCCATGGGCGAACCATCCGCAGCAAAGCAATAGGCTAATGATGAAAAATCTCTTCATACTGAGTTGTTTTGAGTTTATGTTATGGAATGTTTTTTGTTGCATTTTATAATTAGACGAGGTTAAAGGGCTTTTTGTTACCTTGACGGCTTTTTTTTTGCTTTTTTATTTTTCAGGTGAAATGTCTTTGTTTTTCAATACGACATCGTGGGCTCCCCCTTCCACAATACTGACAGAGGAAACCAATGTCAGCTTGGCTTTCTGCTGCAGTTCGGGAATGCTGAGCGCTCCGCAGTTGCACATGGTGGAGCGCACTTTGCTCAAGGTGATGCCCAGGTTGTCGTGCAGGCTGCCGGCATAGGGGACATAGGAGTCCACCCCTTCTTCAAACGACAGTTTGGCGTTGCCGCCCAAATCGTAGCGTTGCCAGTTCCGGGCGCGGGCGGAGCCTTCCCCCCAATATTCCTTCATATAATTGCCGTTCACAATCACCTTGTTGGTGGGACTCTCGTCAAAACGGGAGAAATACCTGCCCAGCATGCAGAAGTCGCTGCCCATGGCCAGCGCCAGGGTGATGTGGTAATCATGCACTATGCCGCCGTCGGAGCAGATGGG